>CABPCX010000207.1 GCA_902406135.1 uncultured Eubacteriales bacterium | reverse complement strand
TATTTATAATAATTTAAGGCAAAAAATGTATAAACTATGGTATTTTTAGATTTAATGTGATAAAATCAAACGATAAAAGACTATTTTAAACGGAGGATGAATATGAAAGCCATAATTACAGTATTAGGTACAGATAAAGTGGGTATTATAGCAAAGGTATGTTCTTTCCTTGCAGACCGTGAGATAAACATTCTTGATATATCTCAGACTATCATTCAGGGATACCTCAACATGCTTATGATTGTTGAAATGAATGAAGCTGCTGACAGATTTGCCGAAATCGCAGACGGTCTTGAAAAACTTGGCCAGGATATCGGTGTTATTATAAAGATTCAGCAGGAAGACATATTCAATTCTATGCACAGAATATAATATAAGGAGGCCCGAAACATGCTTTCAAGAATGGAAATCGTCGAGACAAATAAGATGATTAAGGAATCGAATCTCGACGTTAGAACAATCACAATGGGCATTAGCCTTCTGGACTGTGCGGACAGTGATTTAAAGGAATTTAACCGTAAGATTTATGATAAAATAACTAAAAAAGCAGAACACCTTGTTAAAACAGGAGACGATATTGCAAGACAGTACGGCATCCCCGTAGTAAACAAGAGAATTTCAGTAACCCCCATAGCCATTGCGGCAGCGGGCTGCAATACTGATTCATACGTTTCTGTAGCTGAGACTCTTGACAGAGCCGCAAAGGAAGTCGGAGTAAACTTCATCGGCGGATTTTCTGCCCTTGTGCAGAAGGGATGCGCCCATGGCGATGAAATACTTCTTAAGTCAATTCCCGAAGCCCTTGCTGTAACGGAAAGAGTATGCTCATCCGTAAACATTGGTTCATCAAGAAACGGACTTAATATGGACGCTGTAAAGGATATGGGAGAAATAATCCTTAAAACAGCAGAACTTACAAAGGATAACGACTGCATAGGCTGTGCAAAGCTCGTTGTATTCTGCAACGCCGTTGAGGACAACCCCTTTATGGCTGGAGCTTTCCACGGTGTAGGCGAAAAGGACAGCGTAATCAATGTCGGCGTCAGTGGACCCGGAGTTGTTAAACGTGCCCTTGAGCAGGTAAGGGGAGCAGACTTTGAGACCCTTTGCGAAACCGTAAAGAGAACTGCATTCAAGATAACAAGAGCAGGACAGCTTGTTGCCCAGGAAGCTTCAAGACGTCTTGACGTACCCTTTGGTATAATCGACCTTTCCCTTGCACCCACACCTGCCATCGGAGACTCTATTGCAGAGATATTCCAGGAGATGGGTCTTGAGGAAGCAGGAGCTCCCGGTACTACAGCTGCTCTGGCTATCCTTAACGATAACGTTAAAAAAGGCGGCGTAATGGCTTCTTCATACGTAGGAGGCTTAAGCGGTGCGTTTATTCCCGTAAGTGAGGACCACGGAATGATAGAAGCTGCGGAGAAGGGCGCCCTTACCCTTGAAAAGCTTGAGGCTATGACATGTGTATGCTCTGTTGGTCTTGATATGATAGCTATTCCCGGAAGCACATCTGCTTCAACAATTTCAGGAATAATAGCTGACGAAGCTGCCATAGGTATGATTAACAATAAGACAACAGCAGTAAGAGTTATACCGGTAATAGGAAAAGAAGTAGGAGAAAAGGTTGAGTTTGGCGGACTTTTAGGCTACGCTCCCATAATACCGGTGAACAAATATTCATGTGAGAAATTTATAGCTAGAGGTGGAAGAATACCTTCACCTATTCACAGTTTCAAAAACTGATATGGAGATGTTTTTATGGTAACGGAAAATCTGCGACCCGAAAGAGTTTTTTACTATTTTGAGAAGATTTCCGAGATACCCAGAGGAAGCGGCAATGAGAAGGCAGTAAGTGATTACTGCCTTTCTGTCGCTGAGGGACTCGGTCTTGAGGCATTCAGAGACGAATATAATAATGTGGTAATAAGAAACCCTGCCACAAAGGGCTATGAGAACCATCCCGGAGTCATAATACAGGGACACCTGGATATGGTATGCGAAAAAAACAAAGCAACCGTACATGACTTTGAGAAAGACGGAATAAAGCTTGTTGTGGACGGAGATTATCTCAGAGCTGACGGTACAACACTGGGCGGCGACGACGGCATAGCTGTAGCCATGGGACTGGCACTTATGGAAGCCGACGATATAGACCACCCTGCGCTGGAATGTCTTTTTACGACAGATGAGGAAGCAGGAATGGGTGGAGCCACAGGCTTTGACGCATCCGTCATTCAGGGTACAAGACTGATAAATCTTGACTCGGAAGATGAAGGCATATTCGTTGTCAGCTGCTGCGGAGGAGCAAAGGCACATCTTCTGGTACCCATGGAATGGGAGGAAGTTCCTGAAGACCTCTGCTGTATTGAGATTAAAGTCAGCGGCCTTGCGGGCGGACACTCGGGAAGCGATATCCACCTTCAGAGGGCCAGCGCAGGAAAGCTTATGGGCAGAATGCTCAGACAGGCGGCAAAAACATTTTATTTCCGTCTTGCAGGAATAAACGGCGGACTTATGGATAATGCTATTACAAGGGAATGTGAGGCGTTATTGTATATACCCAAGGAAGATTTGGAAGAATTTGCGGATATGTGCAGCCAGTTTGAGCAGGTATTTACTTCAGAATATGCGGGAAGCGAAACCGGCATAAAAATAAGTGCGGCACTCTGCGAAGGCAAAGGAAAAGTAATGTCCGTAAAAAGAGCATCCGATGTTATTTATGCCTTAAACCTCATTCCAAGCGGGGTACAGAGAATAAGCCTCCAGATGAACGGCCTTGTGGAGACTTCCAATAACCTGGGCATAATCAAGACAACGGAAGAAAATGTTGAGTTTGTAAGTGCCGTAAGAAGTTCCATAGCAACGGTAAAATATGATATTTTAGAGAAAATGGCAATGATAGCCGAGCTTACTGACAGTAAGTTTTTCATAAAATCCCAGTATCCGGGATGGGAGTACAGACCCCAGAGCAGACTGAGGGAGGTCTGTGTTGAGACATTCAGGGATATGTATGGAGAAGAACCTTCTGTTGAGTCCATACATGCCGGCCTTGAGTGCGGACTTTTGTCATCAAAAGCTCCTCAAATCGATATGATATCAATAGGTCCCGATATGAGAGGTGTCCATACACCACAGGAAAGACTTTCCATTCCGTCGGTGGAAAGGACCTGGGACTTCCTTAAAAATGTACTGAAAAGACTTTAATAACTGCGATTAATATTTGAAGCGGAGGGATAGCATTGAAATTACCGTGGGACAGAAATTATTTAAAAATATCGTTTCACGTTATAATCACGCTTATAGCCATATACGCCATTTCTTTGGTGCTTAAAAATGCGCCGGAGGTAATAAGGACTACGGAACATTTTCTGGAATACCTGGTTCGTATATTTTCTCCGCTTATAATCGCCGCCATATTTTCGTACATCGTAAGCCCTGCAGTAGACAAGCTGCAGGGCTTTTTTGACAGAATGTCGAAAAAACAGTTAATATGCAGTAACGAGAGGAAAAAAATATTTAAAAAGCGAACCGCAGGCACAGCAGGATTATATCTGATTATATTCGGACTTTTGGCCGTCTTGGCGGTATTCGTTATAAACGGTATTGGAGAAGCGGATATAGGTGCGGTGGAAAGAAAGATAAGGTCTTCCATAGCAGGGTTTATGTACACACTGAAAAAACTTAATATAAGACTGGCTGAAAGCGGCATACTGGAGAGCGAAACGGGACTTTACGATATGGCCACATCGTTTTTAAGCAACACCG
>CABPCX010000206.1 GCA_902406135.1 uncultured Eubacteriales bacterium | reverse complement strand
AAGTAATAAATGAAGAAGGCTATGAATACGATGTAAAAACGGAACTTTCCAAGGAACATTATCCTGTAAGATATTATGCAAATGCGGCCTTTCCTGAGGGGGTATATCAGTCACTTAGAGTTACCATAGGAAAGGGCGAAGGCCATAACTGGTGGTGCGTAATGTACCCGCCTTTATGCTTAAACGGCCAGAGTGCGGAATACACTGACACTGATATGCTTAAAGACGTAATAGGCGAAGAGGGATATGAGGTCGTTGTTTTATCACAGGAAGAGACTGTTCCGCAGATAAAATTCAAGGTCGTAGAGTGGTTTTCATCGGTCAGCGACTGATAAATAATAAAATAAGAAGGTGGTAATGTGGCGGTATATTACTGGGGCACAAGCGGAAAGATGGTAGCCTCCATCCAGGAGAAACTGAGGGAGAGAGGATACTACCGAAATGAGATAGACGGGATTTTCGGCGCTTATACATATTATGCACTTATAAGATTTCAAATGGATAACGGACTGGAGGCCAATGGTATAGCGGAAAATTCTGTCCTTAATATGCTGGGCATAAAAACTATAACCCCTTATGATAACGAGCTTTACAAACTTGCAGCTTTTATAGAAAGCAGGGGAGCGGGCGAACCGTATACGGGTCAGGTAGCCATTGGAGCGGTCATAATAAACAGGGCCGGCGATAAAAGATTTCCTGACAGTATCAAAGAGGTTATAAATAACTTTGATGAGGGTAAAAAACAGATAACTGATGACTATTCCGTATTGGATAAAGTGTACATAAGGGCTTCAAAGGATGCCTTTAACGGATGGGACCCGTCAGGAGGCGCTTTGTGGTTCAGAAGAAAAAACGAGGGTGATTTTTGGGGTGCTCCGGTAAAGAAAAAAATAGGCGGACTGGTATTCGGATAAAAATATCCCCGTTCAATTTAATTTGAACGGGGATTATTTACTGCTCTGATGAATTTTTATTTTTTCTGAAACGCTTGAAAAATCTTCCCATGGGTTCTGCACATTCTTCTCTGAGAATGCCTTCGATAACATCTACCTGATGATTAAATCTTGGCTCGTTAAGTATATTCAGAATGGAGCCTGCACATCCGGCTTTTACATTTCTTGTTCCAAAGACAACATTGGGTATTCTCGCCTGGACTATGGCACCGGCACACATGGGGCAGGGCTCAACGGTCACATAGAGAGTACATTCTTCAAGTCTCCAGTCGCCTATGTAAGCGGCAGCTTCATTTATGGCCGATATTTCGGCATGGCAAAGAGGATTTTTTCTGCTGTTTCTAAGATTGTGGCCTCTGCCGATTATTTTATTATCATAAACTATGACGCATCCTATGGGCACCTCTCCGCTGTCTAAAGCAGCCTGGGCCTCCTTAAGAGCTTCACGCATATAGTATTCATGGATACTGTCCGAACATTCGCTTAATTTATCTTCTGATTCCAAGTATTATCTTCCTTTCAGCCATTTACTATTCGAAGCTCGCAGGTGTTTACATCGGCTCCGGTTATTAGAAGACAGTCCGAATCTCCGTCTCCATTGAAATCGGCAATATGATAACGCTGTCCGTATTCGATATTTTCGTTTTCGGTATACATTCCGTTTTCTCCGACAGCATATTTTGAAGTCGTGCCTGTGGAGTCAAATACATATATTTCTTTAACTCCGTCTCTGTTCATATCTCCCGTATAAATGAAGTTTTCAAAACTGTCTATTGAAAAATGAGTGCTCCATATACATTTAAAGAGAGTGTTATCTTTATGGAATATGAACAGGTCAAGACCGTCGGTAAAAATATATTCAAGCTGTCCGTCGCCGTCCATATCGGTAATTTCCATTCCGGTTACGGATTTTCCTACATAATAGCTTCCCTGTTTTAAACCTACTGCAGTTCCAGTAACAGGATAATAATCTATGTATCGGCTTCTGGCTACCATAAGATATCCGTTATCATATCCAACAGAATAAATATCACTGTCTTCAGCTGCTATTTCCGATTCGGTTGCATTGAAGTCGGAATCAAATATAACTATTTTTTCGGGAACGATTATTGTTGAAGTACCCTCATCCGAATGGGTCTCCGTACCTAAAAGAACGGCACATTCTGTGGTATCGTTTATGAATGTGGCGGATACGGGTATAAGCCCTTCGCCTGAATAGTCGATTGTTTTATATAAAGACAGTGAAGCTGAAGAATCACTGCGGTAAATCATAAGTTTTACGCCGTCCGTAAATATGGAATATGAAACGCCGTCCTTTGTTACGGAGTCAAACATACCGGCTGCGGTCATATAGGGTGAATTTTTAACTGTATATTCGGACTCCTCCTCGGAAGTTTCGATACTGCCGAATGAATCAGGTATAAGATATGCATTTCTGACATGAAGACTGCAGGGAATATTTGTGTTAAACGGAGTATAGTACAGGCCGGAAAGACTGTTTCCGACAAAATAGAAGTATACCGTACCGGCTGACTCTCTGTTGAAGTACAGAAGATTAGCCGAAGCTTTTATACAGGATTTTCCCTTATCGCCGGACATATTGTAGCCGTTGCTGTCCGAGCAGGAAAGAATAGCCTCGTCACTGGGCACAATATCTTCCTCATAATATATACTGTCCGAATCATAACGCCAGTAAAACGAATTGAGCGTATCCTCTATTATGGCATTATAATAACTCTCCTTATCATCGGATATGGAAAAATAGGATTCGGGTTCCATATCAGCCGAAGGAGCACAGCCATAAAGAAACAGACCGGCCAGCAGTATTATTCCCATTTTATTCAGCTTCATCTAACATCACCCCATTAATGCATTACTATTTATGATAGCATAACAGGACGATAAATTCAATTACCGAAACATATATAATGTAATAATAAATGATGCAATTATGCCTGCGATGTTTGCTGCCAGTGCACATATTACGGTATAGCGCGTCTTTTTTATGCCTGCGGCAGACGAATATATGCTTAGTGTATAAAATACCGTTTCGGTACAGCACATCATTATTGAGGCCGCTGTGCCGCAGAAAGAATCGGGTCCCTGCGTTTTAAATATGTCAAACAAAATTCCTGTGGCCGCCGATGAGGAAAACATTTTTACGGTACCCAATGATACAAGCTCCTCAGGAAATCCGATAAGCCTGCTTAAGGGTGATATAAATGAAACAAGCATATCCATGGCTCCCGAAGCGCGGAATACCGCTACAGCACACATAAGCCCCGCAAGGGAAGGAAAGACCCCAATAACGGTTTTAAGCCCCTGTACAGCTCCTTCCGTAAAAACCGAGAACATATCGGTTTTGGATAAAAAACCCCATAATATTATTATAATGAAGATAAAGGGCAGCATTATCTGAGACAAATAATTAATCGACTGCATTTTTTACACCCCTTTCAGCCAGTTTTACTGCCAGTATTCCGGCGGCAGTTGATATGGAAGTGGCTATTATGCCCGGAAGTATCACAGCTGACGGGCAGGAAGAGGCATAGCTTGTACGATAGGCAATTATATTTATGGTTATAAGCTGGACGGACGACATATTTATCACCATAAACATACACATTGACTTAGAGGCTGTCTTTTTATTTTTGTTGAGCTCAGCAAGGCTTTTCATAGCATCTATTCCCGACGGGGTGGCTGCCCAGCCAAGACCCAGCATATTTGCAGTTATATTTGATGTTATGTATTCGAGGGATTTATGGCTCTTTGGTATCTCGGGAAAAAGTTTATTTATTACGGGAGACATAAGTTTTGACAGG
>CABPCX010000205.1 GCA_902406135.1 uncultured Eubacteriales bacterium | reverse complement strand
TATGTGGGAGCCATAGCCGCCTTTTTCCTTGGCACGGGCGTGGCGCTTATATCGGGTACTCCTGCCAAGGCACTCTATGCGGCTGTCATTATAATTCTGCTCCAGCAGCTGGACAGTGCTGTAATTGTACCTAAACTTGTGGGAAATAAGGTAAAACTGCCGCCTGTGCTGGTCATTTTGTCCCTTTCCGTTTTTGGAAGTATTTTCGGTATATGGGGAATGGTGTTTGCTGTTCCTGTAACTGCCATAATCAAAATAATATTTGCCAGAATATATGCCTCAAAGAAAAATAGATTGTCTAAAAACCTTGAAATTTAGGCATATACAACATATAATAGCAATAGTGTCTTTTATGGACTATGGACAAGGAGGTTGAAAATATGGCTGAAAAGGGACAGGTTACACAAATCAAGCCTAATAATAAAGCGGTAATAAGAATGCTCAGAACCGAAGCCTGCGCAAAATGCCGTGTATGTATGACATTTTCAAGCAAAGAAATGGTTTTGGAAGCTGCAAATGAATGCGGAGCAGATGTAGGAGACTGGGTAGAGCTCGAACTTCAGCAGGACGGATTTTTTAATGCGGTAATGATTATGTACGCATTCCCCTGTGCAGGACTTCTTATAGGAGTACTTTTGGGCTACTTTGGCCTGTATAATGTAATACCGGGATTCAACAGAGAGCTTCTCAGCTTTATATGCGGATTGATAGGTATATTTATCTGCCACTTAGTTATAAAGAAAAATAACTACAGATGGGAAAACAACAAAAAGTATACACCCATTGCGGCAAGATTTGCTGCTCCTCCCACAGAGGAAGAGCTTGAGTATCAGCTTATCGCAAACGGTGAGAAAAAAGCAGAATAATAAACAGAATAATAACTGCCGGAGAGTATGTCTCTCCGGTTTTTTCATAAAAAAATCCTGCCTGGAATTAACCTGACAGGATTTTTTATATCAGAAAATAGGTTCATCATCTGAGTTTATATTAAGATTGGTAATTATATGATGGAGATGTATGCTCATGGCGTGCTTTGCGCTGATGGCATCTCTTTTTTTCAAAAACTCCATAAGAAGGGCGTGGTCACGGAGAGTATCCTTTGCAAGAAGGTCCTCAGAGGGGAGCTTGCAGCCGTTTAGTTTTATGGCTTCCTTTATGGACTTGTCTATTATGGGCAGCAGTCTCTGTAAAAATTCGTTGTGGGACGCCTTAACCAGCACCTTATGAAACTTCGTATCGATTTCGGTACGGTCATGGCCTGCCAGTATGACCTTTTCCACTTCCGCGCCTATGGCAAAAATATTTTCCAGTTCTTCATCGGTGGCCCTGCGGCATACTATTGAGGCTATCTCAGGCTCAAAAAGAAGTCTTGCTTCATACAGGTCCTTAAGATGCACCCTTACCCTTTCCATACTTTCAAGACCGATGTCGTTTAGGGAATATATATCCTGGCTTATGAATGTGCCTCGTCCTCTGTATACATCCAAAATTCCCTGGGATGCCAGTATTCTTATGGCTTCTCTTAAAGTGGCGCGGCTTACACCAAGACGGGCGGAAAGCACGTTTTCATTGGGAAGCTGTTCCCCGGGAGAAAATATCTTATCTTCGGTTATCATTTTATATATGTCATCAGCGACCTGCTGTACAAGGCTTTTTTTCTTTATCATCTTATGCAACTCCTTTTTTTAATTATAATTTTTTTTCAGACCAAAAACAACAGATATTTCTTGTCTTTTTAAACAATGGAGGCAGGCTGGATTTGTTGAAAACAGAGATTGTTGTCAGGGGAATGTAAAATCGGTAAAAAGCATATTGACAGAGTGTTTTTAATATGGTACTTTTAAGTCAGACAAATATGTTATTTGACAGACAACATAAGAGCCGGACGGAGAACAGCGGAAGACTGATATTCAGGCAAGGAGGGAGGGCTGGATATGAAGGAAAACAGAGTTATAATTGCCGGAGCCGGTACCATGGGAGCTTCCCTGGCGCAGGTATATGCCCAAAGCGGTTATGAAACCGTGGTGTATGACATATCCGACAACAGCCTCGAAAGGGGCAGACATCTCATAGAGGTGAATGAAAAGACCCTTGTTGACGAAGGCATCCTGACGGCTGAGGAGTCGGAGAAATTAAAAAACCGGATCTCCTTTACAACGGATAAGGGGTGCTTCAGTGACTGCTGCCTTGTGGTGGAGTCCATTGTGGAGAATATGGACATCAAAAAGGACTTCTGGAAGGAGATCAGCTCTCTTGTTCCCGAGGATGCTCTGCTGGCCACCAATGCCAGCGGTCTGCATATATCCGAGATAGCCGAGGCAGTTAATAAACCGGAAAGATTCATAGGACAGCACTGGCTGAATCCGCCTCATCTGCTTCCCCTGTGCGAGATAGTTGTGGGAGATAAGACGGCGGAAGAAACAGTTACAAAAATGAGACAGCTGGTAAATGATCTGGGCAAATCTCCCGTTGTCGTAAAGGACATAAACGGATTTTTGATAAACAGGCTTCAGTTTGCGCTTCTGAGGGAAGCCTTTTATATTGTGGAAACGGGCGCAGCCACGGTGGAGGACATAGATACGGTATTAAAAGCCGGACTTGGCGTAAGATATTCCGTACTGGGTCCCTTCGGCACGGCGGATTTCGGCGGACTGGATGTCTTTGACCACATAAACAGCTACCTCAACGAATCGCTCTGTGATTATAAGGAGGGCAGCGCACTCCTGGCTAAAATGGTAAAGGAAGGCAGACTCGGTGTAAAAAGCGGGGCTGGCTTTTATGATTATTCGGGTGATAAGGCGGACAAAGCCATTGCCCAGAGGGATAAATTATTTATAGAACTCGCAAAAATACTGTATTTTAAAAAATGAGGAGGAAGAAAAATGCGCAGTGATTTAATGAAAAAGGGTACAGGAAGAATTCCCCATCGTGCTCTTATGAAAGCAACAGGACTTACTGATGAAGAATTATCAAGACCTATAATCGGAGTTGTTAACTCACAGAATGAGTTCATCCCCGGACATATCCATCTTGATACAATTGCTGAAGCCGTTAAGGCAGGAATCCGTATGGCAGGCGGAACACCTATCGAATTCCCCGCAATCGGAGTATGCGACGGTATCGCCATGAACCATGACGGTATGCATTTCTCACTTCCCAGCCGTGAGCACATTGCTGACTCAGTTGAGATAATGGCTACAGCTCATCCCGTTGACGGTATCGTATTTATCCCCAACTGCGATAAAATCGTTCCCGGTATGCTTATGGCAGCATTAAGACTTAATGTTCCCGCTATTTTCCGCAGCGGCGGCCGTGCAGATCGCGCCGAAGATGCGGCGCTTGCAGAAATAACAGCGGTCTGCAGGGTTCGCGACGATGGTGTCCTCGCACAAAACATCCACCTCCAGCTCACGCAGCGGCACGCCGAGCGCTGCCGCCAGCCGGCGGGCATCGGCGCGCTCAAACGCCGGCTGAAACTGCGAGCGGACATAATATGACATGATATCTGCGCCGCACGCAGCGGCGCTGTAGAGCAAGAACGCAGAATCCGCTCCGCCCGAGAACGCGAGCGCGGCCTTCGGATGCTGCGCAAAAAAATCAGAGAGTTCCATGATGCCTCCGTCAGTCGAGATGATTGATCATGCTGGCGAGATAGCCCGCGCCGAAGCCGTTGTCGATGTTCACGACGGACATACCGCTTGCGCAGGAATTGAGCATGCTCAGCAGCGCCGCGATCCCGCCGAGTGACGCGCCGTAGCCGACGCTCGTGGGCACGGCGATCA
>CABPCX010000204.1 GCA_902406135.1 uncultured Eubacteriales bacterium | reverse complement strand
AAGAATGACAGTTTCTGTTCCGTGGCAGGCCGGAATAGGAGCCGCACTGCTGATTCAGGCGGCGACAGCCGGCTGTCTTAAAATATTTTCTCCGTTTCCGACATTATTTTATCGGCAACAACATCCCCTACACATATGACCGTCATATTTTCAGGCACATAAAAAGCATCATGGCATAAATACAGCGTATCCGTATCTATATTCTCAATGCTTTTTCTTGTTCCAGCTATTTCACAGGCAAGGGGGCTGGAAGGATAGAGTTCATTCAGTGCTCCAAAAAATGCCTTCCTATCATAATAATCGTCATACATATCTATTTCACTGCCGATTATGCTTTTTTCGCGTTCTGCTTCTTTAAATCCTATGCTTTCAACAAAGTTTAAAAGAAGCCTGAAACAATCCATAAAGTTTGCCGTTGTCTTAAAGTAGTATACTGTTTTTTCATTGTCAGTAAATGCATTTACTTCCGCACCGAGCTCTGCGAATTTTTCGCTTATGTCTCCCTCAGGGCGGTCAAACATCTTATGCTCCAAAAAATGTGCTGTTCCCTGAGGAACATCATAGCTTTTTCCTTCAAAGAAAAACGACAGGTCTGCGGACCCAAAACCAACCGCTACAGCACCGACCTTTATATTTCTGTCCTTGGGCAGTATAAATACATCGGCACCGCATTTTAATTTATGATGAATGGTTTCACATCCTGACGGGCAGTTAAGCCTTACGTCCATCTTCATTACCTCCGTTTCTTTCTGCTGCAACGATAAATACTCCTTTTTTCTTTAATCCCGCCGCAGCTTTTTTTACATCTTCCAGGGTCACAGACTCTAGGGTCTTTTCAGCATCATCTTCGTCTGTTATTCCAAGAAGCATCTCGTTTATTCTCTTGTTGACCGCTCCGCTTCTTCTGTCTTCTCCGGCCTTTACTTCCCTTAAAACAGCCCTCTTTGCTGCCTCAAAAAGCTTTTCATCTATGCAGCAGCTGTTTATTCCTTTGTCTATAAGCTGTACTGTCTTTTCTTCGCTTCCGGCGGCTACACCTGAATCAATGACATAAAGCATTCTGAATCTCATAAGCTTGGCTCCTATATAATAGCAAAGCCCTTCGTCCTGCCTTATGCTGTCATAAAGAATAGATGAGCCCGCTCCGCAGAGTATTTCCTTTAAAATAAGAGCTGTGTAGTACTCCTTATTTCTGGGCCCCAGCTCAAGGGTATATGCGGCGGCTATCCTGCTTTGTCCGATATTTCTTTTCTCTGTTTTTTCGGCACAGCCTCCCGCCGGCTCAGGTTTATCTATTGGAAGCTTGCTTACTTCGGTACGTCTCTGTATAAAGCTTCTTGCTATTTCTTCAGCCGCACTTTTTTCTATGTTTCCGCTGATAAAAATATCAGTATGCCCCATACTCTTTATCCACCCAAAGAGGTCATTTACATCTTTGAGTGTTATTTTATCGATGTCTTCGGCGTAGCCTCCGCAATGTATGGAAAACGGGTCATCAGGATATACCATATCTATCAGACTTTCTATGGCATATACGGCCGCAGTATCGTTTCTTTCCGCCAGTGTCGCTCTGAGTCTTGATGATGCCTGTCTGAAGGCAGTATCGCTTATTTTACTGGATATTATATCCTTCATAAGACTTACCGCATTTTTGAGCACCTTTTCTCCTGCGTTTTCGTCTTTAACAACTTCCATATTCAGCGCCAGCAGTTCTCTTCCGCCCTTTTGGATAACGGCAGTCTCAAATACAGCTCCATACATTTCCGCCAGCTTTTCATCAAGGCTTTTTCTGTCTCCACCGGGGCCAAGTCTGAGGGCTTCCGCTATAAGGGCAATTTTTGTGGCACGGTGCCTTTCAGCGGGCATAGTCCATATTACTGAAATAAAATTTGTATTGAATTTTTCTTCTTTTATACAGTGAAGTCTTACGGCCTCACATATCTCAATCATATCTTCGGTCTTTTCATATTCTCCTATAAGCATACAATCACCTCACGGCTATTATGTCCCCCTTAAGGAAAAATATACTTGTTGCTTAGGGCAAACAATGATAAAATCTCATTAACGCTTATTAAATGGGAGGTAATTCGATGGACGAAAAATCAAAAGAAATGTTTGATGAACTTAAGAAACAAATAGACGCGCTTAGAAAATATGAAGGAGCCAAAAGTGAAGATATGCCCATAACTCTCCAGATGGAAAGTGATATATATGATTTTTCAAAGGAAGAAAAGAGCATTACTTTTTCTTTTCCTGTTATGAAAAAGGAGCTTAATCCAAACGGAGCTATGATGGGAGGCGTTATATGCACTGCCCTTGATATGTCCTATGGACTGCTTGTTTTCGCATTATGCGGCGGCGGAGTTATACCTCCTACGGTTTCAATGACAACAAACTTTATAAATGCCATATTCGGCGGCGACACTCTTCTTGTAACGGCAAAAATCGAATCATGGGGAAAGAGAATAATAAATATGACAGCCAAGGGAGTATCAAAGGATACAGGAAAAACAATAGTAACATCAACAGCCGTATTTATAAGCAATGCCGATTTTAAATTAAAATAATTTTTTCATACAAAAATAAAAAAGACGGACATTTATGTCTGTCTTTTAATATTTAATCTCAGCCCTTTATATGGTTGGAAAAATATTTTTTGAGCACTTCGAGGCTTTCTTCTCTCATTACGCCAGATGTTACCTTTGGTGCAAATGGTGAGTTTGAAAATACCATACTGCTGCATTCGCATTTAGGGTCATTAAGTATATCACATAAGTCATTATTGCTTGCTCCGTAAACAAGTCTTCCAAGCTTTACCCATACCAGTGCTCCTGAGCACATAAAGCATGGTTCACAGCTGGAGTAAAGAGTATATTCACTCAGGTCTGTTATATGTGTCTCCGCACAGAATCTTCTTATAAGACCTGCCTCAGCGTGGAATGTGGGGTCCGTTGCGGAATATATCTGGTTTTCATTTGTATATACTATCTCTCCGTCCTTTACAAGCACTGCTCCAAAGGGCTCGTTGCCGTGCTCCACAGCTTTTTTGGAAAGTTCTATGGCTATTTTCATAAAATCTTCATCTTTATACATTATCATACTCTCCCTGTAAAATATTTTTCAGCCTATTACGGCTCTATTAATCATAAATTTTATTGTCCGTTTAAAGTCCTGCCATACAGGCCGTCCATAGAAAAACGGTACAGCTAAGCCATACCGTTTTATTTGTTTTCATTATCTTATATAAACTATTCTGCCCTTAACAAGATCATTCTTTATTTTAAGTTCCTGTGAGCCTTCTGCTATTGAGCGGATTGAAGTATCCCAGAAAGTTGTGTCTGTATCGTTGTTTCCGTATGCATAAACAACGGGTGTTTCCTTAACTGACATATCCTTGTCAGTAACTGCAAATGATACTTTTCCGCTGTTATCTTCCTTAAATGAAATTCTTACGGGAACATAAGTATAGTCTGTGGCAGTTATCATTATAGCCTGTTTTCCGCCGTATTCTCCCCATTTACATTCAATGGGTTTGCTGTGGTCATAGGCAATGTCAAATACTCCGCTGGCATCATCGCTGTAATCAACGGGTATTATAAGCATTCCTTCATCGCCTACAAAAAGCTTCTCGTATTCATCATTTGTTCTGTCAAATACAAAGAGTCCGTTATCGTTTTCGATGCTTCTCTGATTTTCCTCTATTTCATTTATTATATCCTTGTAGTAAAGCTCTTTATCCTTAAGCATATCATCAAATGTTGTAAGAGCCTTTTCCTTTCTTTCAACCACACG
>CABPCX010000203.1 GCA_902406135.1 uncultured Eubacteriales bacterium | reverse complement strand
CCTTTGCAGCAGGTCTGCTCTTTTCAAAACGCTCCTTTGAAGGACGGTCGTTTTTTCCTGCGGGCTTTTTGGCAAAAACATTTCTTTTAGGGACATCTGTTTCGGGCACCATTTTTCCTTCACGCATCTGAACATATTTTATCTGTATGCCAAGTTCTTTAGCGCATTTATTTACATAGCGTCTTTCTCCTATGGTAGAGATGCTTATGACCTTGCCGGATTTGCCTCCTCGGCCGGTTCTTCCTGCCCTGTGGAGATAGCTGGTTGAATTTTCCGGTATATCAAGGTTGATTATATGGGTTACACCGGGTATATCAAGGCCCCTTGATACCAGGTCGGAAGCTACAAGTATTTCCGCTTTTCCGCTAATCATATCGTTTATTGCTTTTCTGCGCTCGTCCCTTCTTATTCCGCCGTAAAGTCCCACTGCCTTAAGGGTGTGGTAACATAACTTTTCAACGGTGACCTCAATATTTTCGGGATTATTTATAAATACGATGGTCTTTTTTGCCTTTTCTCCGTGGACTATCTTCCTTATTATATTTATCTTGTCCCTTAAATCTGCTGTAATGCAGAAGTGAGATATGGAAGAGGGGAGTTTTTCCTCAGCCATACAGAATACAGGAGGAACAGTACACATTTCAGATGCATATTTAACGGCATCAGGGTCCATGGACGCTGAAAGGAATATCATCTGTCTGCTGTCCTTGAGAGTTGTTTTGACTATGGCCTTTACCATATCAAGATTCATTTTATCAAGCATTCTGTCGGCTTCGTCCACAACTATGGTTTTTACGGTGTGGGCGGGTATCTTTTTCTTACCTATAAAGTCATATATTCTTCCCGCAGAACCTATTATTATATGGGGCTTTTCCTTCAGCTTATCAAGCTGGCGCTGCATTCCCGCATTTCCTATTATAAGTGCGGACCTTACTTCCATACCTGAGTTTGCGGCAAGAAGCTCCGCCTGGCGGTGTACCTGTACAGCCAGCTCGTGAGTAGGCGTAAGGATTATACACTGGGCTGAACGCAGGGAAGTATCTATTTTCATAAAAACAGGCAATAAATATGTAAGAGTTTTTCCGGAGCCTGTCTCGGCCCTGGCTATTACATTGTTTTTGGCCAGAATGTCAGGAATAGTATTTTCCTGAACTTCTGTAGGTTCCTTTATTCCCTGTTTTGACAGAGCAGATATCAATTCATCTGTAATGCCGAGTTCTTTAAATGTTTTTTTCATATATAATACCTTCCATTAGATTTTTAGCTGTTATAAGTATAGATTAAAAAATCGTAATTGGCAAGGAACAGAAAAACTATACAAAAAATAAAATCAGATTTGTGCAAAATAAAGAAAAATAAAAATGTTATAAAAATATATTGACCGAACGCGGTTCTATATAGTAGAATAACGATAAAGAACTTAGTCCTGTATTATAGAATAAAAGGAGAGAAGATGCAATGTCAGAATTAAGAAGCCATATCATTATGGGCGGAGATGATGCTCCGTTTTACCGTTCACTTTTCAAATCCATGGGTTATACCGACTACGAACTTGACGATAAACCCATAATCGGTATCGCCAACACTTGGAACACAGTAGTACCCGGACATTTTAACCTTAACCAGGTAGCTGAATTTGTAAAGAAGGGCGTTTACAGCGCAGGCGGAACAGTTGTTGAATTCGGTGTTATCGGAGCCTGCGACGGCGTAGCTCAGGGACATATCGGAATGAACTACATACTTCCCTCAAGAGAAATTATCTGTAACTCCATCGAAATAATGGCTCAGGCTCACAGACTTGACGCCGTTGTACTTCTTGCATCATGCGATAAAATCGTTCCCGGCGTACTTATGGCAGCAGCAAGACTTGATATTCCCGCAATCGTAGTTATGGGCGGACCCATGCTCGGAGGAATCGAGTTTGACGGAAGAAAAGCTGACTTTACATCAACAGACGAAGCAAAAGGTATGTACAGCGTAGGAAAGATTACAAAAGAAGAGTACTGCGCACTTGAAAATACAGCTTGTCCCGGATGCGGTTCATGCGCATTCCTCGGAACAGCAAATACTATGGGATGTCTTTCAGAAGCTCTTGGTATGAGCCTTCCCGGAAGTGCTCTTATCCCTGCCGTTTACGGTGAAAGACTCAGAAGCTCATTTATGGCCGGACGTGCCGTTGTTGATATGGTAAACAAGGGAATTACGGCAAGAAAGATAATCACAAAGGAAAGCATCCGCAACGCCATCAAAGTTACAATGGCTATCTGCGGTTCAACAAACGCTGTTCTTCACTTAAGTGCCATCGCAAACGAAGCAGAGCTTGGTATGGACGTTGTTCGTGAATTTGAAGCTCTTAACAAAACAACTCCTCAGATAGCAAAGGTTAACCCTGCTGCTAAATGGGATATGGAAGACTTCTACAGAGCAGGCGGTATCCCCAGAGTAATGCAGAGACTTGGAGACATTCTTGATACAAGCCTTATTACATGTACAGGAAAGACAGTAAAGGAAAACCTTGAAGAATATAAATTTGCTTATCCCGAAAATCCCGAAATCATCAAGACTGTTGAAGAACCCTTCAGCCATACAGGCGGTGTAGCAGTCCTTGAAGGAAACCTTGCTCCCCATACTGCCATAAGCAAACCCGGAGCTATCGACCCTTCACTTCATCACTTTGTAGGCAAGGCAAGATGCTTTGACAGCGAGGAAGCAGCAGAAGAAGCAATCCTTGGCGGAGTTATCCAGCCCGGTGAAGTTGTTGTTATCCGCTATGAAGGACCTAAGGGCGGCCCCGGTATGAGAGAGATGTTCAAGGCTATGAAGTTTATGTATGGCGCAGGCCTTTCAAAAACTTGTGCTCTTATCACAGACGGACGTTTCTCAGGAACAAATAACGGATGCTTCGTAGGACACATCTCACCTGAGGCAGCAGAGGGAGGCCCCCTTGCAATTGTTAAGGACGGAGACGAAATCCTTATCGATGTTAACGAAGGAAAACTTGAGCTTCACGTATCAGATGAAGAAATCGCAGAAAGATTCAAGACATGGAAACGTCCTGAAAAACCTATCCCTAACGGATATTTAAGACTTTACTCAAAGGTAGCTTCATCAGCCGATAAGGGAGCTATCATTGAAAACTGATAGAAATTCAGGTATAATTTTTTCCATAAAAAGGAGTGAAAAATATGAATGAGTTTTTGAAAAAAATCAAAGACGGAGAGAAACCCGTCGGAACATTTTTTGAGATAGGCTCTATCACAGCGGCTGAATGCCTTGGAAGAAGCGGCTTTGATTATATGATAATTGATAACGAACACGGTACTTTTGAAGGCGAAAGCACTGTTGACGCCATCAGAGGCGCTAATCTCAGCGGCATTATACCTTTTGTCAGAGTAAGGGAAATTTCACGTGCATCTATGATGAAACCCTTGGACGTTGGCGCAAAGGGACTTATAATTCCTTTTGTGGGAAAGGTGGAAGACGTAAAGAATATTATTAAATGGGCAAAATACAGCCCTGTAGGAACAAGGGGATTCTGCCCTTCAAGAAAGGACGGCTGGGGATGTGACCATCCTTCTGACCTTCCCATGTATGAGGCTATGGACTACTGGAATAAGGAGACCCTCGTAATTCCCCAGTGCGAGACAGCAGGATGCCTTTCACATATTGAGGAGATTGTGTCAATGGACGGTGTAGACGGTATTTTTATCGGACCCTTTGACCTTTCTATCGGACTTGGAATAGGCGGACAGTTTGACAGCCACGACTTCAAAGCAGCCCTTGACAGAATCAAAAAAGCCTGCCATGACGCGGGAA
>CABPCX010000202.1 GCA_902406135.1 uncultured Eubacteriales bacterium | reverse complement strand
AAAACGTAAGGACTTTCGACGGACGTGTAGAATTTACGGGAGATGAAAGCGCCATACCCAAAGCAAATCTCTGGCTCAGATGTGCGGGCAGGGTATTTGTTAAAATGGGAGAATTTAAGGCACTTTCATTTGAAGACCTTTTTCAGGGAACAAAGGCACTCCCTTGGGGAGACTGGATACCCGTTGACGGAAAATTCACCGTTGTAGGAAAAAGCGTTAAAAGCACCCTTCATTCCGTGCCTGACTGCCAGGCAATAGTTAAAAAAGCCATAGTTGAAAAGCTTAAGGAAAAATATGAAGTAGACTGGTTCGATGAGACAGGAGCCGAATATACGGTACAGGTAGCCCTTTTGAAAGATGTTGCTACACTTACAATAGATACAAGCGGCTCAGGACTTCATAAAAGGGGATACAGAGCAAATGCCCTTGATGCTCCCCTTAAGGAAACACTTGCGGCAGCCATGGTAGAGTTAAGCTACTGGAATAAAGACAGAATACTGTTAGACCCATTCTGCGGTTCAGGAACAATACCTATAGAAGCGGCTTTGATAGCAAGAAACATCGCTCCGGGATTAAACAGACATTTTGCATCTGAAAAATGGGAAAGGGTTCCTGAAAAACTCTGGAAAGAAGAAAGACGCAGATGCTATGAAGCCATAGACTATGATTGTATGCCTAAGATATACGGCAGCGATATAGATCCTGCCGCCATTGAGCTTGCAAAGGCAAACGCTGAGCTGGCAGGCGTTGATGACTGCATAACATTTGAGGTGAAACCTTCGCAGGAAGCTGAACTTTACGGAGATTATGGCTGTCTTATAACAAACCCTCCCTACGGAGAACGTCTTGGCGAGGTAAAGGACGTTGAAAATATGTACCGCGCCCTTGGAGGAACCATGAACACAAATAAAACATGGTCCACCTATGTTATAACATCCATGGAATACTTTGAAAAACTTTTTGGAAGAAAAGCGGACGCAAAGAGAAAACTATTCAACGGAAGGATCAAAATAGATTATTATCAGTTCTATGGTCCCAGACCGCCTAAAAAAGACGCACGATAAACGATAATATATCCCTGGAAATCAAGTATTATCTTAATATTTAAAATAAACAGAGCCGAAAACTATTTTCGGCTCTGTGCTTTTATGAGTGTATCGTTTGTATTATAGTTAGTTCTGCGGATACTTGGATATGCTTAAAATAAGATTCATAAGTACTAAAAAAGCTGCACCATACCCATAGGTCAATGTATGTGCTGGCCAAAGTTTACTGGTCATCTTCGACTGTAAAAATTTCTTCTATGGTAACTCCAAAAACCTTTGCGATATTCCAGGCAAGCACGAGGGAAGGATTATATCTGCCTTTTTCCAGGTTTCCTATGGTTTCCCTGCGTACACCGACTAATTTAGCCAGATCATCCTGTTTCATATCATGTTTTGCCCTGAATTCTTTGATCCTGTTTTTAATCATCACTTAAACCCCATTTTTCACGAAATCCATAATAAACTGTTAAAATAGAATGTACTATAATTGAAACTGCCCATCCTGCTGCCAGCCCATTTATGAGGGATAAACTGCCGTCCTTATTTACGGCAAAGCTGATGAGAGATATTGCAGCAACTGCCAGCATACCACAGTAAAAGGCATAGGCTGCAGATTTATGCATCTGTTCATCCAGCATTTCATCTGTTTTGATGAAGAAGTATTCAAAATTCACAACAAAGGCAAAGAATGCTAAAAATGTTTTTTCACCAGTAAATACACCTATAAAACCAAGTAAAGACAGCAGACCTGTAAGGCCGTATAAATATTTTTTTCGATTCATAATAATCCTCCTTATGTGATGTATTTCGCTTATTATGTTAGAAATATACCACATACAAAGACTGGTGTCAATACATTTTATATTATTTTCAAAATAATACTTGTAAGTTGAACATACGATTCAGAATAAAAAACAGCGTAATAATCATTACGCTGTTTAAAATCTTAGGACAATAATTAGTATTTTTAAATACTGTACATATTTTCCACAGTATCTTTTGTATATTCAATGAATTTTTTGACCGTATCTGTGGCATACTTATGGGACTGGATAGCAATGCCAAGTTCACGGTATATTCTTGGCTTGGTTTCCATTATTTTTACATTGTCATCACGGTCCTTAAGAAGAAGCTCGGAAAGAATACTCATACCAAGACCTCTCTCAACCATTGAAAGTATTACCACATAGTTCATATGAGAGTTGCTTATATCAGGAGAAATATCGTATTTTTTAAACACTCTCAAAATATCCTTATTAAGTCCGTATGAGGGCATAAGGAACTTTTTGCCGTTAAAATCCGTAAGAGGGAAAAGCTTATTTGTATGCTTATCATCTAAGGGCATAATCGCAAGGAGAGGGTCCTTCCTTAATGGAATCCATTCTGTGCGGTATTCGTCCTGCTTGCTTAAAAAACCTATATCGACTGTGCCATCCATTACCCAGCCGTAGATTTCATCGGCGCCGCCGTCCTTTATTTCAAAAGTAACATCAGGATAGTCTGTATTGAATTTTTTTACGGCATCGCTGAGCCAATGCATTATTATGCTGGTATATGAACCTATCCTTATTACGGAATCCTTCATTGTGTTTACACGCTTTATTTCAACGTCGAGGGCTGTATTTGCCTCAACAAGTTTTTGTATATATGGAAGTATTCTGCTGCAGTTTGGAGTAGGTTTTACGCCGTGATGGCCCCTTATAAGAAGCTGAAAACCAAATTCCTGCTCAAGTCCATTCATCATATGTGTAAGGCCTGACTGAGTACACCCAAGAACATCAGCGGCCTTTGTAAAACTTCCTAAGTTTATCGAAGCCAGCAGAGCCTCATATTTTTTTGTATCCATAGCATTATCCTTTCATTGCAAAGTATGATAATAATTCATATATGTATTAAATTATATAACAGTTTGCTGGCAAAATCAATCTTAAAGTTTTGCTCTGTAATTACAGTTACTATACATATGCCTGCTTTTAAACATTGAATTAATCATTAAAAAGAGTTATTATTTAATATAAGCACAAAATGTGAAAGAAAAGGAGGTATGCGTCATGTATAAAACAACCGTTACTGAAGACAGAAAAGAGATATTTACGGTTCTTAAAGCCTTTCTTGCAGGACAGTATGACGCAAAAAGACTTTTGTACTCACATGTCTCTTATAAAAATATAGAGGGCTCAAAATATAATGTGACAGACTATGAAGATGAGCTTTCGTTTACCAGGTCCGGAAGAATATGGCTTGCCAGAAGGACGGAAAATTTTAACAGTGATTTTGAAAAGGAATCCATGGAAAATGTTAAAAGAAGAATATCGCAGGGGTGCATAAAAGCGGACGATTATATAAAAGAACTTTGCGAGTTTCCCATTAACGGTGTGCTCACGATAATAAGAGAGGTAGACCCAAACAGACGGTCATAATTTGACAGACCGTCTGTTTTTATGTTTTATGCACTGTACATGTATAATTTTTGCATAATCTGATTGCAAAGCGGGAAAAATCTGATATAATAATATGGTATATATGTATTGTATATAATAATTGTGTGAAACGATTGTAATGGAGGATGATATATATGGCAGATATGAAAGAAGTAAACGGACAGATTCAGATATCTGATGAAGTAATAGCTATAATAGCTGGTACTGCAGCTGCTGAAACTGAAGGAGTATCTCTTGCATCAGCGCCTGTAAATACAGTTAAAGGATTTTTCGGAAAGAAAAATCAGTCAAAGGGAGTAAAAGTTACAGTTGAGGAAACAACAGCACTTATTGAT
>CABPCX010000201.1 GCA_902406135.1 uncultured Eubacteriales bacterium | reverse complement strand
TGAACATAAAAAGATTATAACACATAAAAATTAAAAATCAACCAAAAAATAAATGAAAATAACAGCATTAAAAAATTTTTTATGTATATTTTTACCCCGTTAATTAAAAGTATGTACGGACGGAATATTTTAGCCGTATACTTTTACAAATTTTTTAAACCTTATTTCCGCTATTGACTGGGAATGAAAAACAGTACAAAATATTACCATAATAAAACAGTCTAAAGGAGATGATTCAATGCCTTCATTCTTAATTCCCGGCCTGCTTCTGCCCTTTTTAGGTACGGCCCTAGGCTCGGGATGCGTATTTTTTCTCAAGGACAGTCTGAATCCTAAGGTGCAGAAAAGTCTTTTGGGATTTGCTTCAGGAGTTATGGTGGCCGCCTCTGTATGGTCCCTTCTTATACCGTCAATGGATATGTCCGAAAGTATGGGACGTCTTTCATTCATTCCCGCTGCCGCAGGCTTTGCCCTGGGTATAATTTTTCTGCTGCTTATGGACAGGCTCATACCCCATATGCATCTGGGAGGCCATGAAGAAGGCCCCAAGGCTTCCTTAGGAAAAAACGCCATGCTTGTTCTGGCAGTCACTCTCCATAATATACCCGAAGGAATGGCGGTAGGTGTTGTCCTGGCGGGAGCCTTAAACGGCAGTACACCAATTACGGCAGCAGGCGCCCTTTCGCTGGCCCTTGGCATAGCCATTCAGAATTTCCCCGAAGGCGCCGTCATATCCCTGCCCCTTAAAAGCGAAGGCACAGGAAAGGGCAGAGCATTTTTATACGGAGCCCTCTCAGGCATAGTGGAGCCCATAGGCGCACTGTTAACCATTGCCCTCTCTTCATTTATCGTTCCCCTGCTGCCCTATCTGCTTTCCTTTGCGGCGGGAGCCATGATGTATGTGGTTGTGGAGGAACTTATTCCTGAAGCCTCAGAAGGAGAGCACTCCAATATCGGCACCATCGGATTTGCCATAGGCTTCATAATTATGATGGTCCTTGACAGCGCCCTTGGATAAAAACTCAAGCAAAAATTAAGCGTTCTCCATTTTTAGGGAGAACGCTTATCTTTTGTCTGATAGGAAAATTTTTAACGGTTTATTCCTGTTCATCGTATTTTGCACTTTTTATGGCCGTTCCCTTTATAACTTCTTCAGCCCGCTCATGCTGGGTTCCGAAATAAAAGGATACTACAACGGTAAATATGGTTACCAGTTCCCTTGCGGCTACTTTTCCCGTACAGCATAAATAGGCAAATACTATGGTGAGTATAAGAGTTATTATGGTTTTTACCCTAAGAAGCTTTATTATAGCCTCTTTCACAAGATCACCTCATTTTTTCCAAATCTTCTATTCTGTGATTGGCAACCTTCATCTTTTCTTCATATATAACGGCCTTCTGCTCCAGGGCGTAGGTCCTTTCCACAACCTTATTATGTTTATCGACCCTTTCCGTCAGCTCCTCCAGCTGATATTTTATCAGCCCCATGGTCTCATCGTGCTGGGCCATGGATTTTCTGTTCTGCTGCCAGTTATTTATCATACATACAATAAGTGTCACGCCCCCGCTTATAACCGCCGCTGTTACAGCATCAGACACTTTCGTCCCCCCTGACCTGCCTTAAGGGGTCACTCGTTTTCATCGGCAATTTCTTTGAGCCTGTCCTCAATATTAAGATATATCTGTCTTAAAACTTCGCAGGCCTCTGCCTTTTCCCTGCTGTTAGGGTGAGTGACTACCTTATTTGCACCTTCTTTAGTCTTTGTATAAAACTTTTCCTTTGTGTTTTTGGCTGTTTTTACCCAGTTGCTTCCGGCATCCCATATATAATATGTATTTCCGTCTATTTCGGGAACACCGTTTGCACTTTCAATGTCATCCACAGCCATATATACGCCTCCGCCGTATTCGCTGGCGTCATCTTCCCATTTCGAACAGTGGAGAAGGCCTCCCCTGTCAATATACATATATCTTATGCCGCTGTCGGGCTTTGGTATTTTCTTACCTTCAACATAATAAAATTCGTGATGGTCAATCTCAGGCACGTTAAAATCAACTTTTAATTCCCTCATTGTTATCCTCCTCTTCTAAAGCATCCTATATTCCTGCGCCTTAGATGGCAGCAAGGGCATTCTCAATATCGTCCGTAAGCTTTACGGTACCGCTTCCGTTATGATAGCCCGCAGGTATCACATAGCTTGTTGTGTCAAGGCCGTTAATTGTGGCTGATACAGCCGCATTATTGGCCATTTCACCGCTTTTCTGGGCTCCTGTGGAATCAACAAATACCTTTCCGCTTAAAACGTCCGCCGCAGAAACCGTTACTCCCGTTACATCAGCAAAGTTTGCGGGTATGGCCTGTACGCTTACCTTTGAAAGTCCGTCATAGCCTTCGTCCGCAACTATTTCCTGGGCCTCTTTACTGGGTACGGCTGTCTTTTCCTGAAGTGTAGGCGCATTTTCAACATTGACCGTTATCTTTGAAAGCACCTTTCCTGCCGTTGGAGTTACTACTCCGTTTGCAGTTACGGTTTTTTCTTCAAGCTCTACGCTTACTGTGCCGCTGCCGTTATGGTAGCCCGCAGGAACCGTATAACTGGCTGTAGTTGTATCAAGTTTCTGGCTCACAGCCCGGTTATTGGCTATGCTTTCAACGGCTGCCACACATTCTTCAAGGGTGTTTTCCTCGCTTGCCAGTTTGAGCGCCGTAAGCTTGGTTCTTAATCTTTCCTTCAGCTGCTGAAGCCTTGCGATTTGTTCTGATATACTCATATTCTTCCTCCTGATTCGCGGTATTTGGACAGATAACCGCATTAAAGCAAATAAAGCAAATTAAACAAATATAAACGGGCTTATCTTATGCCCAAAGAAAGAGTATCACAGCCGTCATTTATTTCTCTATCCCGCTAAAGCCAATAAAAAAAGACCTGTAAGCAGGTCTCGTCTATGGATAAATCAGATAATAATGATTTTAAGTCAGCACCGTCAAAAACAGTGACAGCTGTATACAATGGCCTCTGTCATACGGCAAAAGGCTTGAATACAGCAAACCTTCACGGGCTTTGGCCAGAGCCAATAAAAAAAGACCTGTTAACCAGGTCTTTTTATCCGAATTTCAGGCCAGCATTATGGCCGCCGCTATGGGTGTGGGCTCAGCCGCCGGAGAACTTCCGGAGGTTATTACCATCCACAGTATAAATATAAAATATACCATCATAATATCTACGGTTATCAACAGGGCTGCCTTTGCCGTGGAGCCTGTCCTGTTTCGTCCGAAAGTAAGAACACCTGCCGCAGCTATAAAAACCAGTACCGCTCCCGCAAGAGTCATATAGTTAAGTAAGAAATCTGCCATACATATCTCTCCTTTCAGAAGTAACATCAAACCCTTATTCTGTTTTATTCGTACATATTTCCTTCCTTATCGTAGTATACGATATTCATATTAAAATCATCGGAATGACTTTCAAAGTATATTATGTCCGAGACTTCCGCATCATACCTTACGGTATTTTCCTCTCCGCTCACATTATCGGTGCAGGTAACCAAAGCATACTCCGTCTCGGCGCCCATAAAGGTTATAAGTACATATTCCTTTCCGTCAATATTGACGGTGCCGGTAATTATCTCATCCATATTTCTTTTCACCGTGGACTGTAGGCTGTATCCGTCCTTTCCATCCGCCTTAAAGGTCACAAGGGACGCTTTATTTTCGGAACTGTATGCACTGCTTATTATATAATCGCCGATTACAAGCTCTTTATCGATTGTCCAGTCTTCCCCGTTATTAAGTATGGATATGCGCTCCTGCCTGCTTTCCAGG
>CABPCX010000200.1 GCA_902406135.1 uncultured Eubacteriales bacterium | reverse complement strand
GAAGGAAAGGAGCCTTCACCAATAGCATCTGCCATGTCATGGATGAAGATAAACGTAAAGATGATGACCGATAAATCCGACCGGACCATAGCGGAACTTATGAGCGAGGGCTGTTCCATGGGTATCCGTTCATTATGTAAATATAGAAATGAATACGGCAATGTCCAGAAGGAAATATCGGATATAACCAACAGGCTCATAGACATCGAAACGGACCTTGTATTAAAATTGAGGGAATTTCTTTAAGGAATATGTAATATATTTTTCCAATATGTTGATTTACAAATCCCTGCACTGACTATATAATTTAATTGGACTTGCACTGATTTTGGTACAGGTCCGGTGTGACACGTGATCCTATGACATATTTATGGCGGAGGAAGACATATATGAGAAAAACAAAAATAGTATGTACGCTTGGACCTGCGACCGATGACCTGCAGGTTCTGGAAAAAATGATAGACGAAGGAATGAATGTGGCAAGATTCAACTTTTCACATTCAAATTATGAAGAACATTTAAAGAGACTTGATGAACTCAAGCAGGCAAGAATAGATAAAAACAGATATGTTGCGGCACTGCTGGACACAAAGGGTCCTGAGATTCGTGTGGGCAAATTTAAAAATGACAGAATAGAGCTTAAGACCGGAGAATATTTTACTCTTACAACAAGAGAAGTTGAAGGCGACGAAAATATCGTTTCGGTAACCTACAAAGACTTTCCCCAGGATGTAAGTGTCGGAACAAGGGTTCTTATTGATGACGGTCTTATTGAGCTTACCGTTACCGAGAAAAACGACACAGACGTTAAATGTGTAGTTGTAAATCCCGGTCCCGTATCAAACAATAAGGGCGTTAATCTTCCCGGCACGGTTGTATCCATGCCCTATATGAGCGAAAAAGACATCAGCGATATCAATTTTGCCGTAGACAATGATTTTGATTTCATTGCGGCGTCATTTGTAAGGACAGCGGGAGACATTCTCAAAATCAGGAGAATTCTGGATGAGAGAAACTGTTCATCCATCGCCATCATAGCAAAGATAGAGAACAAACAGGGCGTTGAAAACATTGATGAGATACTCCAGGTATCCGACGGAGTTATGATAGCCAGAGGAGATATGGGTGTAGAAATTCCCTATGAGGAAGTGCCTGTTATCCAGAAAATGATTATAAAGAAAGCCGCAAAGGCGGGAAAGATGACCATAACAGCCACACAGATGCTTGAATCCATGATGAAAAATCCCAGACCCACAAGGGCAGAGACAGCGGACGTTGCCAATGCGGTATTTGACGGCACAGGAGCCATAATGCTTTCAGGAGAAACTGCCGTAGGAAAATACCCCGTTGAGGCCGTAAAGACCATGGCTACGGTTGCTATCAGAGCGGAAGAAGCCATTAACTACAGAAAAAGATTTTTCAATGACGAAAGAAAGTCAAACCCCAATGTTACGGATGCCATAAGCCATGCGACATGCACAACAGCCCATGACCTTAACGCAAGGGCTATCCTTACCGTAACAAAATCAGGAACAACAGCTAAAAATATTGCTAAATACAGACCGGGATGCGATATTATCGCCTGTGCCACAGACGAAAATCTCTGCAGAAGACTGAGTCTTGTATGGGGCGTAGCTCCTGTTTTGGTGGAAGACGAATTTGACACATTTGCGCTTTTTGATAAATGTGTGGATAAAGCAATGGACCTTGGACTTCTTGATAAGGGAGACATAACAGTCATTACGGCAGGTCTGCCCTTAGGCATACCCGGAACTACAAATATGATAAAAGTACAGGTTGTAGGACACAGATATTAATTAAAAACTATTTTTAACAGCCTCTGATAATACAGAGGCTGTAAGTTTATGGAGAAAAGCCTATGGAAGACATATTTAAAATACTTTATGAAACCGTAAGTGAAGACAGGGAAGCCGTCCTTGTTTCCATAATAGCCTCATCGGGCTCCACACCAAGGGGCGAAGGCGCCAAGATGATAGTATTTGACGACGGCACCATAAAAGGAACCGTCGGCGGAGGAAGGGTAGAATACCTGTGCATACAGAAAGCGGCGGAAGCCGCAAAGGGCAGAAGCCTATGATTTGAGTGTCAAAGATGTGGCCGATGTTGGTATGATATGCGGAGGAAACGTGGAGGTATGTTTCAGACTGTTTACCAAAGAGGACATAAAACTTCTGGAATTTATATTGGAAAAGGCTGAAAAGAACGATAATGCAAGACTTGTGACAGCCGTAAGCGAAAACCGTGTGGAAATAGGCACATACGACAGTGAAAACGGCCTGATGTTTATAGAGGGTATATCCGGTGAAACGGCTCAAAAACATATGAATGACAAACATTCATTTAAAGAAGGAAATGTTACCATATTTATGGAGCCCTTAAGCGAAAACGGCAGGGTTTATATTTTCGGAGCGGGGCACGTTTCAAGACAGCTGGCTCCCCTTTTAAAGAAGCTTGATTTCAAGGTGACGGTCCTTGAAGAAAGGGAAGTGCCTGAGGACGCCTTTGACAAGGACATGGATTTGGTAAAATGTGTTTTTGCCGATATCGGAAAATATGTTAAAATAACAGAAAATGATTATGTTGTGGTTATGACCAGCGGACATTCGGCTGACTTTGAAGTTCTTGAGCAGACATTGAGAAAAAGACCTTCATACGCAGGCGTAATCGGAAGCAGGAATAAGGCCGCATATACGAAACAGAGGCTTATTGAGGCAGGAGTTGACGAGGACATGGTATCTTCACTGCATACGCCCATAGGCCTTGCAATAAAGGCAGCTACACCGGCAGAAATAGCCGTAAGTGTGGCGGCTGAACTTATAATGCACCGTGCGGAAAACAGGTAAGGGGGATTTAAAATGAAATTTGGATGCTGTGCTCCAATCAGACTTTATGATGAGGTAGTTAAGGCGGGATATGACTATATAGATGTCAATGGGGCTGACCTCTATGAGCTTTCGGAGGAAGAATTTGAAGAAATGCAGAAAAAGGTTTCCTGCGGAGACATACCCTGTCTTGCTTTGAGCGGATACGCAAAGACTGAGCCTAAAATGGCAGGGGACGGATTTGACAGCAATGCCGTAAGAGACTATGCAAAAAAGCTTATGCTCAGGGCGGCAGGACTTGGCATAAAGACCATAGGCATCGGCTCTCCCGGAATAAGAAAACTCCCTGAGGACTATGACAGGGAAAAAGCATGGCAGCAGGGCAGAGAATTCCTTGAAATAACAGCCGATGCGGCCAGTGAATACGGAATGACTGTGCTTTTGGAGTCACTGCATGATAATCTCTGCAATTTTATAAATACCCCCGATGAAGCATTGGCTATGGTTGAGGAAATAAACAGACCTGATGTAAAAATGGTACTGGATTTCTATAACATCAAGCCAATGATGAAGGATATGCTGGATATAGACAAATATATGAAACAGACCATACATACCCATACCAGCGGAATGGGAGAAAACTATTCCAGACCCCAGCTTACGGAAAAGGACTATGACGAGCTTAAGGCCATATTTACAAAGCTCAGACAGATTGGCTATGACGTAACAATCAGCAACGAATCAGACGTAAGCAGACTTGAAACTGAAGGAGCAAGGGCCCTTGATATAATGAAAAGAGCCTATAAAGACGCTCAGTAAGATAAAAGACCATACCTCTGGTATGGTCTTTTTTGCTGCTTAATTTATAAAACTGAAAACATTACCCATTGAACAGCATAGAAAAACAGCTGTAAAACCAGCCGCACACCCGTAAGGGGAGCGGCTATAGAGCGGAGAGAGTGCGCTCCGATTTTTATAAAAAAATAAGAGCAGGCAGTTCATAGCTTGCTATATGAACAAAAAATAAAATTCAATCTT
>CABPCX010000199.1 GCA_902406135.1 uncultured Eubacteriales bacterium | reverse complement strand
GGCTCTTTTTATTACTTTAACAGCTTTAATTAAATAATCAGATATTTATTTTTGTTATCCAGCCGTATTTATCTTCGATTTTTCCGTACTGAGTCTTTGTTATTGTATCATATATATCCTGGGCAACAGGACCGATTTTTCCGTTATTTATAATGTAGTTCTTTCCGTTGTGGAGTATTTCGCCTACGGGAGAAATAACCGCTGCTGTACCTGTACCGAAAGCTTCATCAAGTTTTCCTGCCTCGGCAGCCTCGATGAGTTCATCAATGGAAAGTTTTCTTTCTTCAACTTTGTAACCCTTATCTCTTAAAAGCTCAAGGGCTGATGCTCTTGTTATTCCGGGAAGTATACTTCCGTTAAGCTCGGGAGTAACAACTGTTCCGTCGATAACGAACATAATGTTCATTGAGCCAACTTCTTCGATATATTTTCTCTCGATGGCGTCAAGCCAAAGTACCTGTGCATATCCTGCTTCTTCAGCCTCTTCCTGACTCTTAAGGCTCTGTGCATAGTTAGCGGCTGTTTTAGCAAATCCTGTTCCGCCTTTAACGGCTCTCTTGAAATCGTGCTCAACATAAATTTTAACGGGCTCGATTCCTGACTGATAGTATGATGCAACGGGACAGAACATACATACAAACTGATATGTTTTTGAAGCATGAACTCCAAGGTTTTCGTCTGTGGCGATAATCATAGGTCTGATGTAAAGGCTCTTTCCGTCTTCTTTGGGAATCCAGTCTTTTTCTATTTTAAGAGCTTCGATTATATACTCTGTAAATTCTTTAGGGTCAATCTCGGGAATGCAGAGACGTCTGTTTGAATTGTTCATACGTTCAAAGTTCTTTTCGGGTCTGAAAAGATGGATAGTATTTTCATCGATATAGTAAGCTTTAAGTCCTTCAAATGTGCTCTGGCCGTAATGGAAAATCATAGCTCCGGGATTAAGCGCTAAAGGTCCGTAGGGTACTATTCTGGGGTCGTGCCAGCCCTGCTCGGGGTTATAGTCTACAACAACCATATAGTCGGTAAATACTCTTCCAAATCCAAGATTGGTCATATCGGGTTTCTGTTTAAGTTCTTTTCTTTCTTCAAATCTGATTTTCATAGTTTTCCCTCCTGCAATATATACGGTAATTGTTTTCTAAGCACTTTTGTCCGGCAGCTAAAAGCAGTTTCAGATATATCAAAAAAGCCCTTCGCTTCTGAATCAACTTCAGAGGCGAAAGGCTTAGACTTCCGTGGTACCACTCTAATTCATCGTATAGATGCTCTCTGTCAGATACGGCATTGTTAGTGCTTATATCCTGCCACTGTAACGGTTGGCTTCCGTTCCCACCTACTTGGTTTCCTGTTCAGCGGACCGTTCAGAGGTTACTTCAATCTAAATAACAGCACTGCCTTGCACCAAACGGCAGCTCTCTGAGCTGTATCAGAAGATCTACTTGTCCTCATCACTACGTTTAAGTTATTGTTTTATTTTTCTAGAGCTTAGCACATAAAAATAAATGTGTCAATAGATTTTTTAAAAAATTTTCAAGCGGAAATTTTACTCATAAAGGTTAAGGTCACTAAGGTCGGGAAGAGGTTCTTCTTCAACTTTCTTAGGCCGCATACTCTCTGAAGGCTCTGAATATTCTTTAGGTTTAAAGAATTCGGAAAGCACGGGATGCATTACTATTGATACAAGACCTCCCGCAAATCCGTTGTTATAAAGGTTTACTCCAGAGTATCCCGCACCTGCATAAAGAACTACGCAGGAATGGATAAATCCAGCAATTACGCCGGCTACAGGACCGTAGGTTCCTGATACGGGAGCCAGAGTCGTTCCGAAAAGCAGTGCCAGCTGAGCTGCGGGAGTAGCTACTGCACCCTCTCCTCTGAGCAGTCCGCTTAAAATTATTCCCGCCATAACGGGAAGTATATTTCTTACATGTTTTCCCTTTACGCTGAAGCCTGCTATGGTAAGTATACCTCCGATTGTTGGTCCGTTAATGTCTCCGCCAATGAGCTTAAGGACTGCCGTAGACACGATAATGTTCACTCCCATATTTATGAGCACGGCACCTTTACCGTCCAGCTCAAGGAAGTCGTCAACGGGGTTTCCCGGTCTTTTAAGCAGATTTCTATAGTTTTTGACAGCGTTGTCATCATTGGCTATTCCCATAACTATAAGAACAAGTCCCGTTATAATGAGCACTGTCATAAATATTTTATCGTACTCTGTAGCCCATATTGATACGGGTTCAAACTCATATCCAAAGGCTTTCAAAATGGGAGTGAGCATCATAGCCATAAGTCCTGTGGCAAATCCGCCGTTATACAGGTTAAGGCCATGCTGTATACGCTGAGTATATCCCGTAAGAACAGGTGTAACAAATCCTATGATAAGGCCCGTTGCCACGGAAACCGTAACGCTGCCTATTGTTATATCTCCCTGATGGAAAAAGGTTGAACTGATAAGAGGTCCAAGAGACGACGCCCAAAAGCTCTGTAAAAGATATTTAGACAGAGGCTCTTTTCTAAGGGCACAGAAAAGGTATGTTCCTAAAAGGATAAACCACATGTTGAATATATTTTTGCCGAAAAAAGCAAAGCCCGACATAAGGCCTATGGTAACGATGTTTCCGCTCTTGATAGGCATTTTGTTGGCATACATAAGCATATTTGTTATGACTACAACAAGTCCGACATTGACAAAGGCCGGCCCGACTCCTGCAAGCTCTATGTAGTCTGTTATAAGGATATCGCTTGAAAGCACTATAACCTCAAGGCCTTTGAATATTTCCGAAGGCCCGGCAGCAACAAAGCCTACCCCTATAAGCATAAATGCATATAAAAAAAGCCATCTATAAGGCTTTTTCCAATTATTATCCACTGAAATTCTCCCCCGATTGACTGCATAAATACAAATCAAAAAATTCTATCTCTCCTATTGAATTATAGCATCCCAAAAATAATAATTCAACAATTTTTTTCAAAAAACGGTCTTATTTTAGGTGAAAATTATATAAATATTTGTCCAGTGTATAATAGATATATATAAAAACAGCCGTTTATCAACGGCTGTTTCAAATTTATTTATTCATTTTTTCCTTTACCAGGTCAGCTATAACTCTTACAGCTCCGTCTATGCCTGAAAATGAGCTGTTTATGGTTATATCATAGTTTTCCATAAGGCCCCATTTTTTGCCTGTATAGAAGTTGTAATAGCTTTCACGTTTTTTGTCCGTCTTTTTGATAACTTCTTCTACTTTATCGGGAGAAACGCCGTATTCTTCAATGGCTCTCTTTATCCTGCTGTCTATATCAGCATGTATAAACACCTTTACACAGTTGGGATTGTATTCAAGTGCATAGTCTGCGCAGCGTCCGATTATTACACAGGATTTTTCCTCGGCAAGCTTTTTGATTGTATCAAACTGCGCAAGAAAAAGTTTATGGTTAAGGGGAAGGTTATTTCCTCCCGTATATGTTCCCATAACCAGCGAATAAAGGAAACTTCCGTTGTGGTTTTCATCGTTTTCCTTAAGGATTTCCTCTGAAAATCCACTTTCCTTTGCCGCAAGGGTAATAAGCTCCTTGTCATAAAAGTCTATATTAAATTCTTTGGCCAGTCTTTTTCCTATTTCACGGCCTCCGCTGCCATACTGTCTGCCTATAGAAATAATTATTCTTTCTCCATTCATAAAGATGCCTCCCCTTATGTGGTGTTTATATTTATAAAATAATTATACTATCATTGTATATTTTTTTCAATAAAAACAGGTTTAGGAAATCCCCATTAAAACAAATAAGCCCAAAGTGCATTTTTTATGCGCCTTGGGCTGTCTCAGCATTATTCGCCTTTAAGGTAAGTAAGTATTTCCTCTGCGTTAGTATCGGGCTTTGCCTTAGGATATACCTTTTCGACAACGC
>CABPCX010000198.1 GCA_902406135.1 uncultured Eubacteriales bacterium | reverse complement strand
GGTTATAAGAACCCGCAACAGATTCACGCATGCAAGTGAACTGCCCTGGCTGTGTTATGATGGCTCTCACATCACCGCCATTGCCTATGCGGCTAAATTCTCCCTCAGTGGCGGTGGCCCTGTTCATAACTACCGTAGCAACTGCAGCCATGCCGTATTCGCCTTCTCCCCCTGCTTCACATTGAATAAGGCGCGCAAAAAGTTCTCTAGTATCTAATGCCATAGCTTACCTCCACGAACTAATATCATTTTATGACATATAAATATAAAAGGTGATTAGTATTGACTAAAAAAAGTTTTTTTGTATAATTAAGTTTGGTATAAAAATATTTTATATTTTGTTTAAGGGGTATTAATAAAAGGGGCATTAAATGAAGAACAGGGTTTTAGATTTTGCTTTATTCGTAGAAACGTTTATAGCATTGGTAATAATGGAGACTCTGCTGAGGAGCTTCACGATAGGTTTTGAAGACAGCAGACACATTGTCTCGGAAATAATCATAGTTGTAGCTGTGTGCGCTTCAGTCGCAGCATTTTTGTTTTTTATAAGAATCTTAGCCAAGGACAAGGCAGGCAGAATATTGTATGCCGTCATGATGGGCATCATCATACTTCTTTTTTTATCTCAGTTAGTATATTACGGTATATTCTCAACCTACTTCACTTTTTATTCTTTGTTCCACAGCGCGCAAGTAACTGAGTTTATGGGAACTATTTTTGACGCAATTTGGAACGTTAAATTCCAGATGTTAGCCATACTTGCAGTGGGAATAACAGCCACTGTGACCGCAATAAACTTTGATGCCGGAAACAGTTGGAAAAAAGACGATTCAAGAAGAAAAATCATACTGGTTATCGCAGCTCTTGTGTGCGTGCTGTCATTTGGCATAGGTCTTATGGTAGGCTCAATAAAGGACGATGATCCGCAGTCTCCATACCAAGCCCTTTACGGTGTAGGCGAGATTCAATCATCTGTCAGATGCTCAGGCTTGATGGGAGCTATGGCAGTGGACTTTTGGAAGCTGGCGACAGATTTTGAACCGGATGTAGATGATGAGGTAGTATCAGAAGTAGAGCCGGAAGCCGGCGACAATGTTATAGAGGGGCTTGACTTTGAAAATTTAGCGTCTGAAGAAGATGACACTACAATAAAAGCAATGCATCTTTATTTTGGAAGTGTTGAACCTACCGAGAAGAATGATAAGACAGGAATTTTCGAAGGTAAAAATTTAATTTTTATTACAGCGGAAAGCTTTACCGATTTTGCTATAGATCCGGTGTATACGCCGACTTTATATAAACTTTTTACAGAAGGATATAATTTCACCAATTTTTATAACCCTATATGGGGTGTAAGCACTTTAGACGGAGAATATGTAAATTTGCAGAGCCTAATTCCTAAGCCGGGCGTATGGTCCATGAAGGAATCGGCCCATAATTATCTTCCGTTTACTTTAGGGAACCAATTTTCAAAGATTGGATACGCAACTAAAGCATATCATGATCACAGTGTATATTATTATGACAGAGACGTATCTCATCCAAACTTAGGATATGATTTTAAAGGTCAGGGTCGAGAATATTCCTTTAAAAAAACTTGGCCTGAGTCTGACTTGGAAATGATAGATAAGACTACATCAGATTTCCTTACGCCTGATGAAAACGGAGAAATACAACCTTTCCATGTCTATTATTTAACGGTTAGCGGACATCTGAACTATAATTTTTATGGCAATGATATAGCAAAGAAAAATAAAAAGCTTGTAGAAGATATGGATATGTCGGCGCCATGCAGAGCTTATATGGCGGGAGAGATAGAGCTGGACAGAGCCATGGAACTTTTGCTTTCCAGGCTTGAAGAAGCAGGAGAACTGGACAACACGGTAATAGCATTAGCCGGAGACCATTATCCTTACGGGCTTGAAACATCGCAGATAAGCGAATTCAGAGGACATAAAGTTGATGAAGAGTATGAGATATATGAAAGCGCATTTCTTTTGTGGACCCCGGACATGGAACCGGAAACCGTGGATAAATTATGCAGCAATATGGATATTTTACCTACTCTTTTAAACATGTTCGGATTCGAATATGATTCAAGATTATTTATGGGTAAGGACATATTCAGTCCATCTGAGGGGTTTGTAGTTTTTAAGGATAAAGATTGGATAAGCGAAAAAGGAAAGAGAAGTCAGCTGCTTGGGGAAGATGATGAATATGTCAGGAAGATGGATAGAAAAGTAGCGCAGATGTTTAACTTCTCGGCGCTCATACTTGATAAAGATTACTACAGTTATTTGAAAGATGCATAAAAAGAACGAATATGATGAGTTAATATAAAAAGATACCGTTCTTGCAGCAACGGTATCTTTTTTGGTGGTTTAGAAAGTAAAACCTGTTGTAACCAGGTAACATGTAACAAAGCTGACATCTTTTATGTTTTTATTTTATCTGTCTCCATTGATATTGTAAAATACAATATTATCATATATAATATTTAATTGATTCAATAATTACTGAGGTGTTTAGTGTAATGACAAATGCTGAAATTTATGCTTACATTGCTGTTTGTGAGGAAATGAACATATCTAAGGCTGCCGGAAAGCTTTTTATAAGCCAGTCATCTTTGAGCACCAGGCTTAAGACTCTTGAAAATGAGCTAGGATATCAACTGTTTATGAGAGGAAAGGGGCAAAAACAAATAACGCTTACTCCCGAAGGAGAAGAATTTTATAAACTGGCCTTAAGCTATCAGGATATAGTCAGAAAAATGTTTAATATAGGCGGACATAAGAGGGTGTTGAGGGTCTCTTCTGTAGAAAGCGTGGGGACTTTCATAATGACTTTGGTTTATGAAAGATTTATGGCAAGACGCCCTGATGTAGTTTTGGAAATCGAGAATATGGATACTAAGGAAGCTTATGAGAATGTTCAGAGCGGATTTATTGATTTAGCCCTTTATTCTAATATAAAAAATTTCACTAAACTTAAATATGTACCTATGTTTTCTGAAAAACTGGTATTCATATGTGAGACAGACAATGAGATGGGCGATTTAATTCAATTGAAAAGGCTTGATGTAAAAAATGAAGTTTATATCCCATGGTCTGATACTTTTGAGGACTGGCACGGCGCTTTTTTCGGGAACAATCAGGACCCTTATATAAAAATAGAGCTGATAAGCCAGTTGGAACATTTCGTAATGAAAAAGGGGACTTGGGCTATAGTCCCCTCAACAGTGGCCAACGGATTGATAAAAAGCGGAAAAGTAGTAAAAAAACAGACAGCAGAAGAACTTCCTCAGAGAATGGTATTTTATTCGTACATATCAGAAAAACATAATAAAGAATTGACCCATGATTTTTTAGAATGTACCAAAGAAGTCCTGATCGAACTTAATGATGAAAATATAGAGGTTTTACTCTAAAACGAAATTCATATATACAGGATTATGATCCGAACAAGCAAACCGCATATCGACCGCATCTTATGCATTTGATATTGTCTGAGATTATAAATTCGTCTACAGTAAGCTGAAAATTAGTTTCCGGATCCCACGGCCTGTCGGCATTACGGCAACTTGGTACAGGATTGTTTTCGTCAAAAGGAGCTATGACGGTGATGCCTTCAGGGACATCGTCATAAGGGAAGGCTTTTGCCCAGCTGTAATCTTCACCTGACACGCCGAAAATGTCGGAAGAATTCCCCAAAAGGTCCTTGTTGAAATCGCCTCCGCATACCACATAGTTGCCCTTTTCATATTCCTCGATTATGTCGTCGTAAAGCATAGTCAGCTGCTGATTGCCTATGGAAGGGTCGGTGGTGTAAGCAGAAAGATGAAAGTTTATCAAAACCAACTCTTTCCCGTTGTCAGTGGGAATACGGCTAATGGAATAGCATCTGTCTAAATCCAGCAGCTTGGCAAAATCCTCTTGAATAGGCAGACT
>CABPCX010000197.1 GCA_902406135.1 uncultured Eubacteriales bacterium | reverse complement strand
TGAGTTGACATATCAATTATTATATAGGCAGGTATGCCGTTTTTTCTGTTTGTTATCCATTTAATTACGCTGCCGTATCTTAAGGGCGTAACTCTGCATGGTCTTTCCTTATAATTAATCTGTGAGTAGTTTGAGCTTACCTCAAACTGTGATACCATATCGGACATGGTACCCATCTTTCTCTCGGCAATTATGGCTGCCGATGCACTGTCCAAAATGGGTATGCTGCTAAAGTCCGCTTCTTCTATGTCTTCTTCAAAGGTTCCGTTTTTTACTGTAATAAGCGAGCTGTAAGCTCCTGCCCTGAATACGGGAAGGGATATGGCATTTCCTACGGCATATACCACTATAAAGGCAAGGGCAACTCTTAAAACTATTTTTACGCCCTTAGTCCCGCCCGAAAAGCTGTACCTCAGATTTCTGAAATTAATGGAGCTTACCAGTCTGTAGGCATTTATAACCAGGGCCGATATAGCCATAAAGGCCATAAAGCCCCAAAACTCCGGCGCCTTAATATTTATGGGCGGAAGATATATATAAAAGGCAGCCAGCCATACTATTACGGTGAAAATATAGGAAAAATATTTCTTCATTTTAGCCTCCTTATGCCTCCCGCCCCTTTATTACCGAATTCTTAAAACATCATAAAAATGTTGACAATTATGCATCTTTACAGTAATATCCTATTTACATATAAGTTTTTATTACTTATACTTAAATTAAGTTATTTAATTGTGGGGAGGGACAGCTGTGAAAATCGAGAAAATTAGTGATACCCAGATTAAATTCATACTCAGTGAGGAAGATCTCGCCGGTAAGGATATCAAACTTGAAGACCTTGCCGTATCAAACGATAAAACAAAAGAACTCTTTCAGGATATACTCTCAAAAGCTCTTGATGAATGCGGATTTGCCGTTGATGACGCTCCGCTGATGGTCGAGGCTCTTCCCGTAGCAATGGACAGCATTATGATAATCGTTACCAAGCTCGGCTCGGAAGACGGCCAGACCGAAAAAAACGGTTCGGATTCCTCTGCTCCCATTATATCCAAAGACCTCCACAGGTACAAGAGAAATTCCATAAAAATACATACGCCAAACGGTTCTGACAGTTCAAATATAGCGGTTTATTCCTTTGCGGCCCTTGATGACGTAATTGACGCCTGCATCAAAATATCCAAAGCGGATATAGCTGCCAGTTCACTGTTTAAAAACAACAGAAAATATTATCTTGTTCTTCAGAACGATACTCCCATTGAGGATTCAACAGGCTGTGTATGCATTTTAAATGAATACGGCCAGGCTGAAGCATCAAACATTTTGATAAAATATCATCTTATGGAGCACGGGGAAACATTAATCCCCGAAAATGCCATCGAGATACTTTCCGAAAACTTTGTATGATTTAAGTATGCTTAAAAAGGCCCGTTTTATGTCTGATTTCAGATATAAACGAGCCTTTTTTTTATATGTTCTTGAAATAAACAAAAAGAGGTTTTAAAAACTTAAATCCCTTTTCGGCAATATCCAGTATGGACCTGTCAAAAAGTGCGTCTTCTATTCTATAGTCCGATGTGAAGGCTATATTCCTGAACTGGAACCACTTCTGTATGTCTTCCGGTGTGCCCTCGGGCGCAAATTTTTTCTTATAAAGTCTCATATCAGGTTTAAAAAAGTCTTGAGATGATATGAGCTTATCCATTCTTCTTACCGCCTCAAAATCCGCGGACAGCTTTCTGCGGTATCTTATCATATATTCGCTTTCGGCCTCATAAAATCCCATTCCGCAGGACCATCCTTCCGGCGCTATCTCAAAGTAAAAGCAGCTTTTTCTCTGCCAGCGGCCTTCGCCGTAGTTGAATACTACCCACTTTCTGTCCTTATAGGGTGATTTGTCCTTTGAGAACCTTATATCCCTGTTGGCCCTTGAAATGGCGGGATAAAAGCTCTCACCCATACCGTCCTTATTGAGCCTTTCGGTCATCTCATCTGAAAACAGTTTCATGGGTTCCTTTATGAGACTGTTATAACGCTCCCTGTTTTCGTTAAACCATTCGGCATTATTATTCATTCTAAGCTCCCACAGAAAATCTATATATTCCTTAGGAAAGCCTTCAAAACATTTTCCCATAACTGCCACCTCCCGGATAATACCATAAAAATATACAAAAAACCGGAAAGTCCTTTGAACTTCCCGGTTTTAACTTATGGAACGGGCCAAGCCTGTTCCTTTAATTCTTTGTAGTCAATCAACGATTATACAAGGAAACCGTTTCCGCTGTTGATAAGCGCAAATAAAGGCGCGAATACAAGAGCAACAACTGTCATAAGCTTGATAAGGATGTTGATTGAAGGTCCTGATGTATCTTTGAAGGGGTCACCTACTGTGTCACCTACAACGGCTGCCTTATGAGCATCGCTGCCCTTTCCGCCGTGGTTGCCTTCCTCGATGTACTTCTTAGCGTTATCCCAAGCACCGCCTGAGTTTGACATAAAGATAGCCATAAGAACACCTGTGATAAGTGAACCAGCGATAAGTCCGCCAAGAGCTCTTGTACCAAGAACAACACCTATGATAAGAGGAGCTGCAACTGCCATGATACCGGGAACAAGCATTTCCTTAAGAGCTGCCTTTGTTGAAATAGCAACACAGCTCTTGTAGTCAGGTTTCTGAGTTCCAGCCATAATTCCGGGGAATGCTCTGAACTGACGTCTAACTTCTTCAATCATCTGGAATGCTGCTTTACCAACTGACTGCATTGTGAATGCTGAGAAAAGGAAAGGAAGCATACCACCGATGAAAAGACCAACGATAACCTGTGTATCAAGGATATCGATACCCTCAAGGTTAACTGCCTGAGCGTAAGAAACGAAGAGAGCAAGAGCTGTAAGGGCTGCGGAACCGATAGCGAAACCTTTACCCATAGCAGCTGTTGTGTTTCCTACTGCGTCAAGTTTATCTGTGATTTCACGAACGCTTTCATCAAGTTCGCTCATTTCGGCGATACCGCCGGCATTGTCAGCGATGGGGCCGTAAGCGTCAACGGCAACTGTGATACCTGTTGTTGAAAGCATACCTACTGCTGCAAGAGCGATTCCGTAAAGTCCGCCGAAACCGTAAGCAACAAGGATACCAACAGCGATGAGGATGATGGGAGCAGCTGTTGACTCCATACCTACTGCAAGACCGCTGATGATTGTTGTAGCAGCACCTGTCTCTGACTGGTCTGCGATTTTCTTAACTGATCTGTAGTCGCTTGATGTATATATTTCTGTGATGATACCGATGATAACACCAACGATAAGACCTGCAATGATTGAGATTGCAAGATCGAATGAACCGAAGAAATAGTTGCTTAATACAACTGATAAAATTACTACGATGATACTTGCTACATAAGTACCTGTCTTAAGAGCTTTATGAGGGTTAGATTTCTCGTCGCCTCTTACGAAGAAGCATCCGATGATAGCAGCGATGATACCTACAGCTGCAAGTACGAGAGGGAAAAGAGCACCCTCTGCGCCGAATGCAACAACACCAAGTGTAACTGCTGAAACGATAGCTCCAACATAAGATTCAAAAAGGTCAGCGCCCATACCTGCAACGTCACCTACGTTGTCACCTACGTTATCGGCGATAACGGCAGGGTTACGAGGGTCGTCTTCAGGGATACCTGCTTCTACCTTACCAACAAGGTCAGCACCAACGTCAGCAGCCTTTGTATAGATACCGCCGCCAACACGTGAGAAAAGAGCAACTGATGAAGCACCAAGGCTGAATCCGAAAAGAACGTTTGTATCGCCTGTTACCATGTATACGATACTTACGCCAAGAAGTCCGAGACCTACAACTGACATACCCATAACGGCACCGCCGCTGAATGCGATTGAAAGGGCTCTGTTCATACCGCTTGTTCTTGCTGCGTTTGCAGTTCTTACGTTAGCCTTTGTAGCAACGCTCATACCGAAGTATCCTGCAAGGATTGAGCAGAGTGTACCAAGAACGAAT
>CABPCX010000196.1 GCA_902406135.1 uncultured Eubacteriales bacterium | reverse complement strand
GACATAGCCTTTGACAGGGCCGACGTCATTGTGACTACGGGCGGTCTTGGACCTACGGGCGACGACCTTACAAAGGAGATGGGCGCTGAATACTTTGGAAGAAAACTTATTCTTGATGAAGCTTCTCTGGAAAGGATAAAGGCGTTCTTTGATAAAATGAAGCGTCCCATGACGGAAAACAATGTAAAACAGGCAATGGTTCCCGAAGGGGCCATAGTCATGAAAAATGACCATGGAACCGCACCAGGCATAATAATTGAAAACGAAAATAAGATACTCATTATGATGCCAGGCCCTCCCAGAGAGATGAAGCCCATGTTTGATTTGCAGGTAAAGCCGTTTTTAGCATCAAAGCTTAAAGGAGCCATACTGTCAAGGACTTTGAGAATTGCGGGCTTTGGAGAAAGCGCCATGGAAAGCAGGGTAAAGGACCTTACGGATAAAATGGAAAATCCGACGGTTGCGCCCTATGCCAAGGAAACGGAAGCGGTGCTCAGAATAACGGCCGCTGCCGAGACCGAGGAAAAGGCAGGAGAGCTTATAGAGCCCGTTGCGGAGGAAATATATAACAGGTTTGGAATAGATGTTTATGCCGAAGGCGAGACATCCATGCAGGAGACGGTGGCAAAACTCCTTTTGGAGAAAAATCTTACCATAGCCGTTTCGGAAAGCTGTACGGGAGGCCTTGTGGCGTCCAAACTCATAGAATACCCGGGAATTTCGGAAGTATTTATGGAAGGTGCAGTAACCTATTCCAATGAAGCCAAAATGAAAAGGCTTGGCGTTAAGGCTGAGACCCTCAAAAATTACGGTGCCGTAAGTGCGGAGACAGCCCTTGAAATGGCCGAGGGCATAGCAAAGAGCGCCGGCACATCGGTGGGACTTTCCACCACAGGCGTTGCGGGACCCGGTCCTTCCGAAGGAAAGCCCGAAGGCCTTGTATATGTGGGAATATATATCAACGGCAGGACATTCGTAAAAGAACTCCACCTGGCCGGAAAAAGAAACGTTATAAGGGAAAGAGCCGCATACTCTGCCCTTGACTATTTAAGAAGAAAAATTCTGCTTGACTGATGGAAATGTTTGTTCTATAATGAGAACATAAATTCGTATTTTTGAAAGGAGTCCGATCCCTGTGGCAGAGAAAAAGTCCGGAGCAAAAGATTTTACAAAATTTGATGATAAACAGCAGGCGCTTGAAGCGGCGCTGGCTTACATAGAAAAACAGTTCGGTAAAGGTGCGGTTATGAAGCTGGGCGATGATACTCAGCATGCCAATGTAGATGTTATACCTACAGGATGCCTGAGCCTTGATGTGGCTTTAGGTGTAGGCGGTATCCCCAGAGGAAGAATAATAGAGATATACGGTCCCGAATCTTCCGGTAAAACAACAATAGCCCTTCACCTTGTTGCCGAAGTACAGAAAAAGGGAGGCATAGCGGGATTTATCGATGCGGAGCACGCCCTTGACCCTGTTTATGCTAAAAACCTTGGTGTAGATACAGCAAATATTTATCTTTCACAGCCCGATGACGGCGAGCAGGCCCTTGAGATAGCCGAGACCATGGTGCGCTCAGGAGCCATTGACATAGTTATCGTGGACTCCGTTGCTGCCCTTGTTCCCAGAGCGGAAATACAGGGAGAGATGGGAGAGTCCCACATGGGTCTTCAGGCAAGACTTATGTCACAGGCCCTCAGAAAGCTTACTGCTTTTGCAGGAAAATCCAACTGTACGGTTGTATTCATAAATCAGCTCAGAGAAAAGATAGGCGTTACATTCGGAAACCCTGAAACAACCACAGGTGGACGTGCCCTTAAGTTCTATGCATCAGTGCGTCTTGACATAAGAAGGGCCGACAGTATTAAAGTAAACAATGAGATAGTCGGAAACAGAACAAAGGTTAAAATCGCTAAGAATAAGGTGGCTCCTCCCTTTAAAACAACGGAGTTTGACATTATGTACGGCCAGGGAATATCCAGAGAGGGAGATACCCTTGATATGGCAGCTGCCCTTGATATAGTAAACAAGAGCGGAGCATGGTACGCATATAAAGACGAAAAGATAGGACAGGGACGAGAAAATGCAAAGGCATATCTCAAGGAACACCCTGAAATACTTGAAGAAATAGAAGCTCAGGTAAGGGCTCATTACGGACTGGACAACAATGTAGATGAAGACGAAGCCGTTGATACAGCCGTAGAGGAAAAGTCTAAAAAGAGCAGAAAATCCAAGGCTGCGGAAAAGGAAGACGACCAGATAGAGCTTTCAGCGGCTGATATGGAGGAAATGGGTGAGTTAGACGATATGTTTGAGGATACAGAGGTACCTGAGGACGATGTGCTCATAATCCCTTCCGATGCCTACAGAAGGATAGATGACTGATAAGGAGTCGCCAAAATGACGGTCACTGATATCAAACAGCAGAAAAATGATAAAAGCAGATATTCGGTATATATAGACGGGAATTACGAATTTAGTCTTATAATGGAGGATATACTCTACTTCAGGCTTAAAATAGGAGAGCCCATATCCGAGGAGACCTACCGCTATATAACCGAAACTACTCTGTATATCAAGGCTCAGAATACGGCGTTAAAATTTCTTGGCTATAAAATGAGGACTGAAAAAGAGGTGCTCGATAAGCTCATAAAGGAGCAGTACAGCGAAGAGATAATCGCCAGGGTGATGGAGTTCCTTATAAAGTATGACTACATAAACGACAGGGAATACTGCAGAAGATACATAAAAGAAACGCTTAAATTAAGACCCAAGGGCATATATATGATAAAAAGCGAGCTTAAGGCTAAGGGAATAGACGAGGATACGGCAGACGAAGCGCTTGAGGAGGCTCAGATAGATGAGCTTGGCGTGGCAGAAATGCTCCTTGAGAAAAAATACGAGGGATTTGCCGAGATGGACCAGAAGGAGCTTACAAGAGTTTACGGCTATCTGCAGAGACGTGGCTTTTCCTTCGGCATCATAAAAGAGGCCGTGGCCGAGCTTGCGGAAAAGGGAATATGATATTATAATAAGGGATAATCCACGGGATTTCCCTTATTTTTTTAGGGTTCCCGTACTTGATACTGACAGCTGATTGTTTGGAGGAAAAAATGAGTTATTATCTTAGAGATATAATAGAGCTTAGAAAAGATTTTGCCGAAGCATATAAAACTAAAAGATATGCCGATGCCATAGAATACGGAAATAAGATAATTGATATTTATAAAGAAAATAATGACTGTGATTCGGAAGCCTATGCCGATGACATCAATAACCTTGCCATATTATATGACGAGGTGCGCATAAACGAAAAGGCCATAGAGCTTTATAAGGAAGCCGCAGAAATTAAGGAAGACCTTCTGGGCGATGACAGCGAAAGCTACCTGGAAACCATAGAGAATCTTGGAATACTTTATTCGGTGACAGGCAGTTTTGATAAGGCCGAGGAACTGCTCAAAAGGGTAAAAAACCACACCGAGGAAGCCGACGGTCCTTTGAGTGAACGCCATGTGAAAAGCCTTTATAACCTGGGCAATATGTATGCCGATAAGGGAATGTACAAAGAAAGCGCGGAATACCTGGAAAAGGCATTGGAATATGCAAAGAAAATAAGAAACTACAGTGTTTCCGATATGGAGGATATAAGGGTAAGCCTTGGAAATCTGTATAAAAAGAGCGGAAATTATAAAAGAGCCCTTGACGAGTATGAGCGTGCCCTTAAAATATCCGAGGAAAGAAATGAAGAAGAAAGCTATTTTAAGATGACTTTTCTTCTGAGCTATGCCCTTCTGTGCCAGAAATGCGAGCTTTACGACAAAGCGGCTGAAATATATGAAAAGGCTGTGGAATCCAGAGAAAAACTTATGGATACGGGCCACCTGGACTTTATATCCGTGCTCAATAATCTTGCGGCCATATACAACAGGTCAAAGAAGACCGAAAAGGCCGTGGAGACCCATAAGAGAGTTCTTTCCGTTGTGGAAGACATACTTGGAAAGGACCATGTATTTTATGGTGACGTCATAACGAATTTAGGAGTGGACTACAGTGTGGCAGG
>CABPCX010000195.1 GCA_902406135.1 uncultured Eubacteriales bacterium | reverse complement strand
AGAAAACGGCCTTGAGTTTGGCTTAAAGCTTTCAAATACATTCCCTGTAGACGTTAAGGCGGGAGAGCTTCCTTCCGAGGAAATGTATATGAGCGGAAAAGCCCTCTATCCCCTTACAATTGAGATGGCAAACAGAATATCCGCATCCTTTGACGGCAAGTTAAGGATAAGCTACTCCGGCGGAGCGGACTATTTCAATATAGACAAAATATTTGACGCAGGCATATGGCCCATAACCGTTGCCACCACCATACTCAAGCCCGGCGGATACCAGAGACTGACACAGATTGCCGAAAAGCTTGAAAACTGCGAATATAAGGAGTTTACGGGCATCGATACAGCCAAGGTAAAGGCTCTTTCCGATGGAGCAAAAAAGGATATCCACCACATAAAACCTATAAAGCCTCTGCCTTCAAGGAAGATAGATAAAAAAGTTCCCCTTACGGACTGCTTTATGGCTCCATGCAAGGGCGGATGCCCCATAGGCCAGGATATACCGGAATATATTGAGCTGTGCGGAAAGGGAAAATATGCGGAAGCCCTCAGAGTAATAACGGCAAAAAACCCTCTGCCCTTCATAACAGGCACCATCTGTGCCCATAACTGTATGACCAAGTGTACCAGAAACTTCTATGAAGAGCCCGTTATGATACGTGCTGCAAAACTTACGGCGGCAGAGAATGGCTTTGACGAACTTATAAAGGACCTTAAACCCTCCGCTGATACCAAAAATATAAAGGCTGCCATAATCGGCGGCGGCGCGGCTGGAATGGCTGCGGCATATTTCCTTGGTATGCACGGAGCAAAGGCCACCATATTTGAAAAAGAAGCTAAACTGGGCGGTATTGTCAGAAATGTAATACCCTCATTCAGAATAAGCGATGAAGCCATGGATAAGGACGTGGAGCTTGTAAAAATATCAGGCGCCGAAATAAAGACAAATACTCCTGCTCCTTCAATAGATGAGCTTAAGGCCGAGGGCTATACCCACATACTTGTGTGCGTGGGTGCCCAGAAAAAAGGAATTCTTGATATCGGCGGAAACGTGGTAAATGTAATAGATTTCCTTACGGGTCTTAAAGCCGGAAAAGATATGAACCTTGGCAGTGATGTCATTGTTGTCGGCGGAGGAAATACTGCCATGGATGCGGCAAGGGCTGCAAAAAGGGCAAAGGGCGTAAAAAATGTATCCATTCTTTACCGCCGTACCAAAAAATATATGCCCGCTGACGAGGAAGAACTTATGCTTGCCACATACGACGGCGTAAACTTCATAGAGCTGGCTGCACCCGTAAGTCATAAGGACGGAGTGCTTACGGCAAGAAAGATGGTCCTTGGCCCTCCCGATGAAAGCGGAAGAAGAAGCCCCGTTGAGACCGAAGAACTTTTTGATATTAAGGCAGATACCGTTATTGCCGCCGTTGGCGAGAGCGTAGACGCAGAATTCTTTAACGGTCTTGGAATAGAGACGGATAAAAAAGGACGTCCTTCATTTAAAACAAATATTGAAAACGTATACACTGCCGGAGACTCCTTAAGGGGATCCTGCACGGTTGTAGAATGTATAGCCGATGCCAAAGCCTTTGCCGAGGAAGTTTTAGGCATAAAAATAGAAGCGGAAATACCCGCTGAAGCATTACAGAGTGAAACCGATTCCATAGCTAAAAAGGGAACACTCAAAATGCCTCTTTCAAATGATTCCGAAAGATGCTTCTCCTGCGGAATTGTATGCGAAAACTGTGTTGACGTATGCCCCAACAGGGCCAATGTGGTCATAAAACCCAACGGCATGGGCAGACAGATACTCCATATCGACGCTCTGTGCAACGAGTGCGGAAACTGCGAGGCATTCTGTCCCTACGAAAGCGCTCCGTATAAAGATAAGCTTACACTCTTTGCCAGTGAGGAAGATTTTAAGGACAGCACAAACAGCGGATTCCTTTATCTTGGCGGAGATATGTTCAGAGTGCGTTTAAACGGCACAGTAAGCGATTACGACCTTTCAAAGGACAATGACCTTGATACGGACATCGAAAACGTAATACTTACCGTAAAAAACTATTACGGATATCTTTTATAAAATTTATAAAATAATGTATGCATAGTTAAAGGGGGTATATATATGAAACTTGGCGTAGTAGGCGGAGCGGGCCTTCTTGGCTCCACATCGGCTTTTCTTGCGGGTATGAAGGGTTATCTTGAGGAAATAAAGCTCCTTGACGTAAAGGAAAACCTGGTTAAAAATCATGTTCTGGATATGGGCCAGGCGCTTTACTCGGTGTCTGATACAAAGGTATCCTATGCGGACTATAAGGACCTTTCCGACTGCGGAATAATCCTCATAACAGCCAGCCTTCCCGAAAGAAAGGTGGCAAACCGTCTGGAATATCTCTGGGACAATATGAAGATAATCCAGCCCGTGTGCGAGAATATAAAGGCAAACTGCCCCGAAACGGTTATAATCAACGCCACAAACCCCGTTGATATATTTAACTATGTTATATGGAAAACCCTGGGCTGGGACAGAAAAAAGATAATAGGATTTAACGGAAACGACACCTACCGTCTGAAATGGGCATCTTCAAAAGTAACAGGCAAAAAATTTGCCGACATAGACGGATTTGCCATAGGCGAGCACGGAAACGGCCAGATAAATCTCTATGACAAAATGACATTTAAAGGCGAACCCCTTGCCCTCAGCGAAAAGGAAATCGGCGAGGTTGAAAATATGACTGCCAACTTCTTCTCGGAATTCAACGCCTTAAACAGCGGAAGGACTTCGGGCTGGACATCGGCCATAAATATCGAAAACCTCATTGAAGCCGTAGCCACAAATTCCGGCAGAGTGCTTGAATGTTCATCGGTACTGGACGGAGAATACGGCCTGAGCGGCGTATCCTTAGGCGTACCCGTTTCCATAGGTGCGGAAGGAATGCTGGAATACAGACTTCCCGAGCTTACCGAATCCCAGAAAGAAAGACTTACGGCCGTGAGCGATGCTTTGAAAAAGACCATCGCCGACGCGGGATTTTGAAGTTTTTGAACACATTAACTATTTTAAGCGGACAGGATTTCCTGTCCGCTTATATTTTGTGCAGTTTCCTGGCTGAGATTCAGTCTCAAAAATATTAATATCGTCTTGACAAAATACCAAAAAGAGTATATTCTGTAACGATTTAGACAGAAGTCCGAATCGAAAATATATTAAAGCAAGGGTGACTGGCTATGTATCACTATTTGGATGATAAAGAATTTACAGCGGGAATAAGAAAATTGTCAGGAGAAATAATGCAGGATACCTGCCATATTTTAAAAGAAAAATACGATATCGGCGCAAATTTCTGTTTAGTCGGAAGCGGTGCCAGAAATCTTATAACTCAGAATAATAACCTTCCGGTTGATTTGGATTATAATTTGGAAATCCTGCGCTGCGAAGATTTAGATGACTGCCGTTATCTTAAAGAGTGTGTAAGAAAGGCATTTAATTTCGCTCTGAGAAAACATAATTATCGTGACTGCGAAGACTCGACTTCATCTGTTACTTCAAAGTTAATTTATTTTAAACCCGAAGACAGATTTCTGTTTTCTATTGATATATGTATTACCGCAAGAGACCACCAAGGCAGACTGTTAAGGCTCATACATAGAAAAACCGGATTTATAAACACCGATGAATACTACTGGAATATTTCTAAAAACTCCTTAAATCTGGATAAAAAAGTCCGATATATTAAATCAAAAGGGAAGTGGAATATGGTGAGGGAGCAATATCTGGCTCTCAAAAATATGTATCTCTCAAAAAATGATATAAACCACCCGTCTTTTATATGCTATATAGAAGCGGTAAACAATGTGTATAATTCAAGATATGACTGGTAAAAACAGTAAAAATGGGTGCGCTCAAATTTGAGCACACCCATTTATAATATTTAAAATACCGTCCTTATGAGCACCATATAAAGCACCGTCGCCGCGGCGGTCGTAAGAATGGTATTTTCCTTCTTCCACTGGAGTACGGCGGCAAATACCACAGTAATTATCTCCGCCAGTCCGAAGGGATATTTTGTTATTTCCAGAT
>CABPCX010000194.1 GCA_902406135.1 uncultured Eubacteriales bacterium | reverse complement strand
TCTGCTTTCTTCAATTGCCGCTTTTGAGACATCGTTCAATGCAGTTTTTGATTTTTGCCGAGCTTCGGCAATGATTTCTTCGCCTTTTTTTTCAGCTTCCGATTTGAGTGACGCCGCATCAGCCTCAGCGTTTTTAATCATTTCGTCTGCTTTGGCCTCAGCATTAACAATATCTTTTATAATGTCTAACGCCATTCTTTCCTCACCTCTTTTGCATAGACTTTATATATTAACAGCATAAGCTGGTTAATATCATATTATAAGTATATAAAAAATATTTTTTTCAGCTCAGACAATACGCCCTACATTTCCATAATTATGTATAATCCGCACTGAACCTATACATCAAATTATATGTAATAAATGTTCAAATGTCAAATCCATTTATACGATGTATACAAATGAAGCTTTCACTGTTTCGCAAAATATGCACAAGAATTATATACCAATTCACCCATTGTTTTATTGTTAATACATAATTTTTTAGAGATTGTTTATTTTTTAATACACTTATAGCTAAATGCTATAATTGGTAGTACCAGCATTTTTGTTAATAATAACCTCTTTTAATCCGATTAGTGAATTTGCTCCGATAAACAAAAAAGGTCTGTGCAATAACACAGACCTTTGATTGTCGTTTGTGACAGTTATCTCATTGCTGTCCTATGTGCAATGAATCTTATTACGCCGAACAAACCAACTATGACAAGTACCATAACTATGAATGCGAGGTTCTGGATGGTAGATGCCATCGGAATGATAGCAATAGCCGTCACAATAAAAAGAAGAGAGATTATAAGTAAAAATATATTTGAAATATTTTTCATATTTACCGCCTCCAAACACAATTACTAAACATCAGGTGTTTCGTATTTGATGATGTTAGTATACAATATACGGTCAAGTATTTCTACAGCAGTTTTTAACATATTTCAAATCTATTTCGGCCCATTTTTTATGCTTAATTAAGCAAAAATACCAATGCTTACAAAAACAGCATTCTCAAACAGGCCATTTTTAGTTGTATTTGCACATAACCAACGAGTGTTAGTTTTGTAACAAACAAACAATCAATGTTTTAATTCTTATACAAATTTAACAATTAACAAACTATCAGGTTTCCGGATTGTTCTTTTTGCCGGACAAGACCCTGTCCCATACTTCATCCACTGAAAGCTTTTTCAGTTTTCTCTGCTTATTTCCGTTTCTTTCATCAAAACAGCATATGGGCCTGTACTCACAGTAGTCGCATGGAAGCCTCTTTCCGTTTGAAACAGGACTTATGCTGACGTCTCCGTCTGTTATATTTTTACCCATCTCCCCCGCTTTAGCAAGTGTATAGTCCATAAGCGATTTATAAAACTCTTTATTAACCGCCGAACCGCTCACAGATCCGTCTTTCTTTTTGTATATACTTATGATGTCAGAATACGCCCCGGGAGAAAGGTCCGCATCCAGTGCTTCAAGCACATCGGGCTCACTGCTGGCAAGTCCTGACATACAGAATTTTTTATAAAGTATCTGCTCAGGCTGAAGTCCCTTTAATTCCGAGTCCTTTATTACCGGGTCCATAACTCTGAAATAGAATACTCCACCTATATCAGGCTCGTCTTTTATTAAAACCTTTCCTGTTTTAATAAACGCATCCATATACAGCAAAAGCTGAAGCTGAAGGCCGTAGTAAATATCTGACAGGCTGAACTGCTGCGTGCCTGATTTATAGTCTATTATTTTTATATACGCACTGCCTTCTTTTCTATAAATATCTACTCTGTCTATCTTGCCGCGCAGAAGTATGTCTTTTCCGTCGGGCATTTCTACGGCTATGGCAGGCAGTTCACCCGTACCGAATGTTATTTCACTGCCAAAGGTCTCAAACTTGCCTGATTTCATATGCTTTCTCAGAGCAAAAACAGCTCTTCCCGTTATTCTCTTAATCCTTTTTACAAGATATGAATATGCGGCCGTACTGAGCAGAATTTTATTTTCGGGTTCTGGTATCATTTCATCTATTATATTCTCGGTAATTTCCTTTGCCCTCTCCTCGCTTATGGTCTGCCAGGTAAGTCCTTCTTCTTTCATCTGCCATATTATTTTTTCCAGTACCTTATGGAAAATTGAACCTATATCAGGAGTTTTTATCTCATATATCTTTCTTGGCTTTGCATTTAATGAATACTGGGCAAAATAGCTGAAAGGACATTTCGCAAAAGTCTCCAACCTTGATACACTCGTATAGGGCTTGCTTCCGTAAAGTATATTGAGATTTTTTCTGCTTAGATTTTCTTCAATATTTTTAGAATTTATGCCGTTTTTAATCATCAGCGCCCTGTCTCTGTATTCCTTTTCGTTTATGAGCCAGTCCGCAGTCTCCTGCCATATGGCACTGTCTTTTGAAAATCCCTCACCCAGTCTGTGCAGAGCAGGTATAGGCCTGTCCAATGATTTCAAAGAAAGCGCGTCAAACTCTTCTTCAGCTATTTCAGGGAAAATCTTTTCAATCTTTCCTATAATAGATGAAGGCCTTGTCTCTCTTCCGTCAAAGTCATTTTTGTTTCTGCATAGGCATAAAAACTCGGACGGTCTTGTTATGCCCATATAAATCAAATACTGCTCCTCAAAGGCAAGTCTTGCTCCGCTGTGGGGCATTTCCGCTCCGATTTCCTCAAGGGCAGATATTTCCCTCTCATTAAAAAGATTTTCCGTATCAAAATTATTTGACGGTATAACACCTTCATTTACTCCCACTACAAACAGCGCTTTTATGTCCGGAAGCCTTGACCTTTCAATGTCTCCGACCATTACGGAATCAATGCCGGCTGGTATGATACCCATTTTAAGACCTCCAAGACCGGCCTGCAGTATTTCGCCGTATTCCTTGATGCTTACTTCATCATCGCCCAGAAGTTTTGTCATATTTTCAAGGAGCTCGCTTATAAGTTCAAAACATCTGATATATTCCTGCGCTTTGTCAAGGTCTCCGTCATTTTCGGCATTTTCTGATTTTTGAGACAGCATTTCTGCCACATTCATTTCCTCTATAACCTCATAAAGTTTAACTGTGATTTCTTTAACACTGTGTTTTCCTTTTCTGAAAGTTTTATAAAAATCAATAAACGGTCCTATGGCTCTGCATTTTATATCGTTTATTATATCTTCCTTTTCGCTTGTATCCTCATTTTCAAATCCAAGCTGCCATCTTTCCTTAAGCCATTCGCTTCCTTTTATACCGTATCTGACAACATAGTTTTCCAAAATATCACGCTCATCCCTCAAAAGCGGAGTAAGTTCTGTTTTGAGGCATCTGAACACTGATTCATAAGACAGATTGTCAGCAGTCATATCAACTATAGACAGTAAAAGTTCAGTATATGCCTGTCCCATAACGGTTCTTTTTGTATCCATAAAAAACGGTATGCCATAGTGTGAAAATATCAGTCTTATATTTTCTTCATAATCATCAAGGGTTCTGGCAGTTACTGCGATGTCCCTGTATCTGAGCCCTTTATCACGGACATAGCTTATAATCTTTGAGGCACACATATTTATCTCCTCAGACACCGTTGACGCCGTTAAAATGCCCATGCCGCTGTTGTCGGAGGAACTGTTTACATTCCATTTGGGATATTCTTTTTCCAACGTTTCCATTCCCTTTGAGGAATAGTGGTTATCCATAAGATATATATTCTTTTCTAAAGATATGTTTTTATCCGAGCATATCTTTTTCAGCCTCATCATTGTATCCCAGGGCTCGAAAAACATATTTTCCATATTCAGTTTTTCCCTAATGGCATATTTAGGGTCCATATTTAATGTAACGGTAACGTTTTTACAGGCTGACAGCATCTTTCCTATCATTTCGTATTCCTGATGGGTAAAGCCGTAAAATCCGTCCAGCCACACTTCCGCACCTTCAATATATTTGGCTCCTGTCATTCTCTGGGCAGCTATGGTTAGCATATCATCGGATGAAACATACCTTGTTTTTATGAATTCTCTGTATTCGGAATATATCAAAGCCGTATCTTGAAGTTTAAGAGCCATTGCACTCTCCTCAGGAAAGGCTTTTGAATAATTTTCTATATCTTCCGGATAAATACCCTGTGTAGAAAAAACACTTAAAGTATCCCCCAGACGGCTGATAAAG
>CABPCX010000193.1 GCA_902406135.1 uncultured Eubacteriales bacterium | reverse complement strand
TATAATATTAAATGTTGTTCGTATATATTCATAAGGAGGCTTTTAAAATGAATGTAATGGATGCGATAAACGCACGCCGCAGTATAAGAAAATTTGAAGATAAACCCGTTGAAAAAGAAAAAATCGAGCTTCTTTTAAGAGCAGCTATGCAGGCTCCTTCAGGCACAAATGAACAGCCCTGGGAATTCATCGTTGTTCAGGACAAGGAAACTCTTGAAAAACTTGCTAACGCCCACCAGTATGCTATGGCTATGAAAAACGGCACTCTCGCTATTGTAGGCCTTGCAAATAAAAAATATTTCGTTACAGACTGCTTATGGCCCCAGGACCTTTCCGCAGCCAGCGAAAACATCCTTCTTGAAGCCGTTGAGCTTGGCCTTGGCGCAACTTGGATGGCTATTGCTCCCTTTGAAGACAGAATGGAATATATCAAAAATCTTTTCTCTCTTCCCGATGATGTAATCGCCTTCAATATGATTATCCTTGGCTATCCTGCAAAGGAAAAAGGCTTTGAAGACAGATTCAAACCTGAAAGAGTTCATTACGAAAAATATTGATTTAAAAAAAGCGTACGCTTAATGCGTACGCTTTTTAATCTGCTTTAACATGGGCTCCGAATTTATCCACTAAGAATCTTCTCTTATATTTAAGGATAGCATAATCGGTTATCCTGTTCATATATACAACGTCCCATGCTCCTCCGACTGCTCCAATAATAAACATTCCCTGCAAAAACTTCATATATATCATTGCATCAGTCATTGCCTGGGCAGTCCTCTTTTTCTGTGTTTCCAATTCTTCTTCAATGGACTGTCTGCCGTCGATGATTTTATTAAAATCCGTATTGTCTTCAGCAAAATCCACGCCCTGCTTCATGGAAACTTCTATTATCTTCAGTATAAACAGTCTTTCCTGAAGGCTTTCATATCCGTATCCAAAGCTCAATGCAGTCTCATATATGCTTTTAAATACCGAAGCCGTAAAAATCGGGATATCTGGTATTCCTATGCCTAAAGCTCCAAGGCCTATTCCGGATGCGCAGGATACGGCCATATTGACCTTCTTTGCCACTCCTGCTCTTTTTCCGAATTTCTTAAGCCTCTTTCTGTCGTTTTTCAGACCGAGGGCATATTCGTTTACCTTATAATCAAGTTCATACTTTTCCTTATTATAAGTTTTTTCTATAATACCGACGCCCTTTTCAAATATTATTTCAAAGGCTTTATTAAAAGCGGTATTAAGGGTATCCCTGAGTTTCTCGGGAATTTTAGGGTCAAGCTTCTCATTTATAAAAGGAACATTGGCCTTTATTCTTGAATTTAAAAATTTATCCTCTTTCTTTAGCAAATCGCTCCACTCTTTTTCGAGCGGTGAATACTTTGTATTCATTCTACGTCATCACCTTTTTATCTTTCTTCAAGAGGAACATATTCTCTTTCCTGCATAACGCTGTCGTATGCGGGACGTATTATCTTATCCATATTTATAAGCTCTTCTATACGGTGGGCACTCCAGCCTACTATACGTGCAATGGCAAATATAGGTGTATATAACTCAAGGGGTATGTCAAGCATACTGTAAACAAATCCGCTGTAGAAGTCCACATTCATACTTACACCTTTATATATACGGCGTTTATCGGCAATAACCTGAGGTGCAAGTCTTTCAACCATTGAATACAGCTGGAAATCTTCTTCTCTGCCTTTAGCAGTAGCAAGTTTCTGAACAAATCCCTTGAAAACTTCCGCTCTGGGGTCTGAGAGAGAGTATACCGCATGTCCCATACCATAAATAAGACCTTTTTTATCAAAAGCATCTTTATCAAGAAGTCTTCCGAGATAATGTCTCATTTCGTCTTCGTCCTTGAGGTCCTTGACATTTTCCTTTATGTCTTTAAACATTTCAACTACCTTAATGTTGGCGCCGCCGTGTTTAGGTCCCTTAAGGGATGAAAGAGCAGCTGCGATTACCGAATATGTATCACTTCCTGCAGAAGTAACTACACGGGTAGTAAATGTTGAGTTGTTACCGCCGCCGTGCTCCATATGAAGCACAAGGGCTATATCAAGTACGCTGGCTTCAAGTTTTGTGTAGTTTCTGTCAGGTCTAAGCATAAGCAGTATGTTTTCCGCTGTGGAAAGCTTTTCGTCAGGACGGTGGATATACATACTGTCCTCACGGTCATAGTGGTTATAGGCCTGATATCCGTAAACGGCCAGCATAGGGAATGTGCTTATAAGTCCCAGGGACTGTCTAAGAACATTTTCAATGGACTGGTCGCCTATATTTTTATCATAAGCCGCAAGAGTAAGTACACTCTTAGTCATTGAGTTCATGATATCTTTGCTGGGCGCCTTCATTATTACGTCTCTCACAAAGTTTGTAGGGAGGGTCCTGCTTGCTCCCAGGACACTCTTAAATTCGGCAAGCTGGCTTTCATTAGGAAGTTCACCGAATATAAGCAGATATGCAGCCTCTTCAAATCCGTATCTCTTGTGAGAAAAGCCCTTTACCAGGTCAATAACATCATATCCTCTATACCAAAGGCGTCCGTCACAGGGAATCTTTTTACCGTTTTCCTTTTTAAACGCTTCAATTCTGGATATATTTGTTAATCCGGTTAGAACACCGTTACCGTTTTTATCACGAAGTCCCCTCTGTACACCATATTCGTCAAACAAAGACTGGTCTATACAATCTGCTTTTCTGCATATATCACCATACCTTGATGTAAAATCCAATACATTTTCTTTTACCGCCATTTTTATCGCCTGCCTTTCTAAAATCTGTTTCTTTTTCCGCTTTATTTCATAGTTAATATATTAATTATAAAGTTTCAGTAAAAACAAGTCAATGTATAAATTGTTAATTGTGTGCTAATATTTCTGATAAATACGTTAAAGGCAGTAATTTTATTCATAATAAATGATTATTTGGTACTTCCAATATTCTTTACAAATCTGTATTTATATAAATTAAAGGCAGATTAAAATTCAATAAATTTTATTCCATATAACTAAATTTTTTAAATCATCCGGCTAAATTATTTCAAAAAAAATGCCGTGAATCAGGATTCACGGCATTACTCTGCGCCTTGCGGGAATCGAACCCGCAGCCTTTCGGTCCGGAGCCGAACGCTCTATCCATTGAGCTAAAGGTGCTTAATCATACGCAGTTTATTCTGTTTAAAAATTCAACAGCTATCATTTCGGAGCATATCTTTTCCATAAGGAATCTTCTGGAACCAAAGGCCCTCATAAGGCTTTTATATTCTTCAAACTGTCCGTAAAAACCAAGGGCTGCATCGCAGGCATCTATGGACGCCGCTCTGATGAGCCTTTCATCCGAAGCGTTATCGATATCAAGCAGTCCTGCGGCTTCTATGCCGTTCACAGCCGCCATAACAAAGGGCATAAGCTTTCTGCTGACCGTATCAAAAACGCCCTTCTGTACATCAAGACTGTCACGGGACAGAGCCTCACAGGCTCTGTCCGCGAAGTCATCATCGTTTTTCCGATCAATATATTCTCTGAATATATGGTCTACTTCCATTTCTTCATCAAAATCCCTGCCAAAACTATACATAAACCGGCTCCCGATATATTATATGTTAATTATATGCACCACATCTTGTCATAGTGCTTATAATTCAATGTGCAGAGGTTTTAAATTCCATATCTCTTCGGCATATTCTTTTATTGTTCTGTCGCTGGAGAATTTGCCGCTCTTTGCAGTATTGATAACTGCCATCTTAGCCCAGGCTTCCTTATCCTTATACATTTTCTCAAGTCTTTCCTGAGCTTCCACATAGGACGCAAAATCCTTCAGTACGAAATATTCGTCGCTTCTGTCATTTCCGAGAAGAGAATAGTATATATCTCTGAAAATGTCAGGGTTTGAAGGTGAGAATGTTCCGTCTACCAGTGAGTCCATAATTCTTTTTACTCTTTCATCACTGTGGTATACATCCCAGGGATTATAACTGTGTTCTCTGCTCATTCTTGCGGTTTCTTCTGAAGATAAGCCGAATATGATTATATTATCCGCTCCGACTTCCTCATATATTTCCACATTGGCACCGTCCATAGTACCTATTGTAACGGCTCCGTTGAGCATAAACTTCATATTTCCTGTTCCTGAAGCTTCTTTA
>CABPCX010000192.1 GCA_902406135.1 uncultured Eubacteriales bacterium | reverse complement strand
CGGCAGCGCGGACGAAGCTTTGGCTCAGATTCGGGAGAAAGGCTATGCCGCACCTTTTGCCAAGGACAGCCGTACGGTCTACAAGATTGGAGTAAACTTCAGTGATGAGCTTCGGAACATTCAGGAAGTGAAGGTGGAAATGGAGTCTTGACCATTGTGTCAGTTTTTTTCAATGGCATAAGAAACTACAACCGCTTTTACACCTGCATCCGGGTATTTGCTCTTATAGTGTGCTGTCAGGTCCTTATACAGATAGAAAAGATTTGATGTTACTCCTGCTTCTCTTGATTTCGCAGAATATCCTAAAAACACATCAAACGAAGGATAGCCTGTTTCATTCCCTTCTTCATCCAGGAATGACCATTCCATGAAACCATTTACTTGTCCTTCGGGTGGTAGTATCTGATATACTTCAGGAAATTCTTCCTGAGCTTTATTGGTTCTTTTTATCAGACCAGGACCTAATACATTAGTGTCATCTTTTATTGCGAGCCATTTCGGTCCTTCACTGTTGCCATAATAGAAATAGTGATAGTCCAATGGCAGAATAGAGTTATTCTTCAAATCCTCTTCAATTACCTCTTTGTTATCAGCCTCTACCGCATATCTGTATTTAGGCAGGAATTTGTCTTTATAGAATGCTTCCGGAATAAAGTGTTTCGGTAATCCCTCCGAAGCTTTTTTCTCTTTGGAGATTACCTCAAGCAACTCATGTTCTGTCCAAGCTGGTTGCCCCATGCTATAATCCAGGTAACTTGTTTCGCTGATTTTTATTCTATATTCATATCCATTTTCAAATTCAAATCCGCCGATACCCCCTAAGGCATCCCACCCTTCTGCATTTTCTTTTTTTACAGGATATACTTCTTTCAGATAATCACGTCCCTCTGACCATATTACCCCCGGCTTCATTTCCGATGCGACAGTCAGCACATACTCTTTATAATCAGTAATTTTTCTACCCTCTTCGTCCTCCTTATCACAACTGATGAAGGTAAATGTAAACAGGAGCAGTACTCCCAATAAGTTCTTTGTTTTCATGTTACTTTGATTTTATGACGTCCAGTCTTTTATTTTCCTTTTTAGCATAGTCTTCGAAAAAATCTATTACCCTTGGATAAAAATTCTCAAAACTGCCATATTTTGCCTGTCTTTTTTCATATCTTCTCAACAGGCTTACCAGTTCCGGCATCCATCTAAAATTTCGTTGCACCTGCTCCAACAGTTCATTTTTTATTTCTTCCGGCTTGTAGTCTTTGTCCAGCATATAACAGATAACAGCCGCACGGACAAGTGATTCGTTTATCACGGTCTTCCAATTGCCATACGCCTGTTTTGCCATACTCCAACGTGAAGAATTAAACAAATCCGTGGCAGCCGGCTCCAGTTCTTTTACATAATCAGGATATTTGTTTTCATCCAGAAAATGATTGATAAAAGAATGATTAAATTCATGAATCAGCGTCGGCAAATATTCTTTGCTATACATGGGCATACCTTCTTTATTCACGTAATAACCCACAATGGCAAAAACCTCCTTCTTATGTCCTTTTATTTGCCGGTCTGCTCCATAGTTTCCACCTCCATTGCAGAAACCGATTATCACAGAAAAAGTTTCCTGAGGTTCATTTCCATAGAAATCAGCATACCAGTCTATATCAAAATGACTGATGACATTATCCTGATAAGACTTGATGCCCCTTTCATAAAGGTCTTTATGGGCCAGAAAGAATTCATTGAATTTTGTATCCCTATAAAAGCTGCTGAGATAAGACAGAAATTCATCCTTATCCACCTTCTTCCATCTTTTCTCTAAGGTCGAAACTTCTTCCTCTATCAATGAAAAAACACCGTTCCGGTTATCCAGATGTACAGCCATTGACATGACGGCATCATAAGCTATGCCATACTTGTTCCTAAGTCCTTTCATATACTGCACGGCCGGATGGTCAGTACTCTCCTTAAAATAGCTGTCCATATCCTTTATATATTGGCCCGCCATATCCATGTGATATTCCGGAAAACCGGCCATACGCGACAAGATACTCATAAGCTCCACGTTTTCATTTACCTGTGGAATAATAGACTGTGCCTTTACACAAAGAGTTGCGATGAGCAGGACTAAGAATATCACGTATTTTTTCATAATGTAAACTGTTGGTTATTCATAGAACTTCACAAAAGACAGGTTATTTTCTAACATCATCAAAATGCTTTGATGATGCGAACTTCTTGGGAAGTCTTTCAAAAAGCTTCTGAAATGTTTCTTTGTTCAGTGAATGTCTGTTTATGTATAATAGATAAGCCCCCACAAGATTATCAATATTACGTTCTATACTTTGAATATTGAGAATGGAGTCTTCTTTTATGAGTTCATTCATTTTTAAAGTTATTGAATCCTTCTGTTCCTGCGTCAAAGTAGAATCCTTCAAACATAGATTATCAAGATGTCCCAACACATGACTTATTGAATCTATTTTAAAACCTTCTATACGGAACAAATCATTATATGGAGAACCATATATATCGAATATATCTTTATTGCTATCTCTTATGTATTTCACTTCAGAATCTTGTGTAAAAACCATAGCTACACTTGGCTCATTGCCCACAGCAGGAACTATAACTTTAGGCAAAAAATCTTCTTCTGAAGCCTTCGGTAACTTGAATGTAAATTGGCCATTCATAACTACAGCTGAATCAAGATATGTATTGTCAAGATATTCAGTTATATACATATAATCACCATCTTTTACACCAGTAGTTGTACCATGAATTATACATTGCTGTTCTGTACACGACACTAAAAAAGAGAATAACATCAGTATTCCACATAAGTTCTTTGTTTTCATGTCACTTTGATTTTAGAGTTTATAATTCTGTATTCACTATCTAAGTATTTTCTACTTGCTATGGCAAGTTCCTCAAAATATAAAGCCCGGTGTATTATAAATACTGCACTAATAAAATTAAATTATTCAGGCAGTTATGTAAAGTACATTTTAATGACTGTTGTAATAACTATCAATATAACAGCTGCAAATAAAAGTATCACTTTATGTTTCAGGTCCGAGTCCGTATCGCAAATATAGTGCTTATAATAAAGGTTTAGAGATAAATCTTGCTTTTTTATATAAATATCAGTATATTGCATAAAAGTAAATTCTAATATGAAGGAAAGACTTCTTATAAAATGTGATACTACTATTTATGCAGATGAGATTACAAATCTGCTTATTGAAAATAACATTGTTTCTCGCCAGCATGATGAGGGGCAAGACCAAAATCCAGGTGCTTATGGTGCTATCACAGGTATTGCAATATATGTTTTCGAGAAAGATTATGAAAAAGCTGTTGAGATAATAAATCCTATTATTGATAGTAGAAATGAGTCTCATGTTTGGTGCCCTAAATGTGGAAGTTACAATGTGTCAGCCATAGCCGTAAGCAACAAATACGGAACTGCTATAGCATTATGGTGCATCTTTCTTTTTCTTATTCCGGGGCTTTATCTTGTTTGGGCAAATGATTTGGGTATCAGATCAACTATTGCCGATTATATAGCATTGTCTATGTTTATTTCGTTTTTTATAGTTGCATTCTTTGGGAAAATTTCTAATGCCAATTATATATGTAATGATTGTAATAAAAGGTTCCACCATAAATGATTTTTTGTATCTTATGAAATAAGTCGGCCATTATCGATTCATATTCATTTATTTCCATACCTTTGTGTCTATACAAACAAAGAAATATGATTGGAAGCATCCTTGGCGACATCGCAGGCAGCGTCTACGAGTTCCACAACATCAAGACAAAAGAGTTTCCTTTCCTCACTCCGCAGAAGGGATATACCGACGACAGTATTCTGACCCTCGCTACGGCCGACTGGCTGCTGCACGGCGGAGACTGTGCCACCTATTATTTCCGCTATGCCACCCGTTACCCGTGTCCGCTGGGAGGCTTCGGCGGACGTTTCCGTGAATGGCTCCACCAGGGACAGCAAACGGGACAGCTCCGTCCTTACGGCAGCTGTGGAAACGGTTCGGCCATGCGCGTAGGCCCCGTGGGATGGGCATTCCGCACGGAGGAAGAGACGCTGGAGGCTGCACGCATATCGGCTGCCTGCACGCACAATCATCCCGAAGGAATCAAGGGTGCCCAGGCTAC
>CABPCX010000191.1 GCA_902406135.1 uncultured Eubacteriales bacterium | reverse complement strand
TTGCCCGCTGCCTCCCGGAAGGTAGGTCGCTGGAGCTTGTCAGCAATGGCAAGTCTAGATAGATGATTGCCAAATACAGAACCCGGCTTATAGCTCTGCCCAAATTAAAATATAAGTCAAAACTTAGCATGCAAGTCAAGAATCAGCATGAAGAAGGAAGGTGTGCTTATGAAAAAGAAAGTGGTGCTGTTATTATGCGCTGTAATGCTTTTTGCTACCATGGGGCTTTACGGTTGCGGAAATGAAGAAAAAGAAGCTGAATCCGAATATACCGTACTTGAGGATGTAGAAATTCCCGACAATGCGGAAGAATGTTCCTATGGAGGTTTTACAGCCAAGTACGATCCTGATAAATGGGTGTTTAACAACGTTCTGAATCAATTTGCAATATATGACAAGGAAGGATATGAATCGGGCAGTGATTCCATAGAAAATATAAATGTAAGAGTTTCCGGAGATTATGAGGGACCTTTTACAGAAGAAGATATGGAAACTTTAATGGCTCAGATAAAAGAAATCGGCACCTCTGGATTCGAAATAACTCACAATGAGTTGATGTCTTTTAATGGAGAGCCTGTCATATATTATGAAGCGGAAACTAAGTTGACAGACGAAATGATAGATTTGATGATAGAAGAAGGAGCTATAACTGAGGAGCATATAGAAGCTTTGGGCGGAAGGGAAACTTTGCTGAATATGCCTCCTGTGACTCAGATAGGTATTAACGCCATAGTAGATGGAAAGGCAATTTCTATTACCGGTACATATAATGAAGAACCGGAGCACATTTTAGATGCGATGAAGCTGTTGATAAAGACAGGCTCAGCAGAATAAAGTATCGTGAAGGGGATGTAAAAAGTTTTACATCCCCTTCACGTCTAATGCTTCCAAAAGCTTCATGTCGCTGTGTTTTTCCATAAAATAGTTTAGGGTGAACTGGTTGGCGAATAAGATAAGAGGCCTGTCGAAATGATCGAAAACCAGCATGGTCCTGGAATCCAGCATTGACTTTACCTTTTCCAAATCTTCCGTTTCCAGCCAGCGAGCCAAAGAGAAATCCAGTCTGTCCATTCTTATTTTGGCATTGTATTCATTTTCCAGTCTGTATTGAAAGACCTCGAATTGCAGTTGACCGACAGCTCCTACGATAACCTCGTTGTATTGATTGCGATATACCTGTATCGCTCCTTCTTGTGCCAGCTGAGAAACACCTTTTTGAAACTGCTTAGCTTTCATGGTGTCCTTAGGAGTCACAAGGGCAAATAATTCAGGCGGGAAAGTAGGGAGAGGCTCAAAGAACAACGGCTCTTTTCTGTCGGTGAGAGTATCTCCTATCTGGTAATTGCCTGTGTCGTATATTCCTATTATATCTCCGGCAATGGCTTCTTCGACATTTTCACGGTGATTTGCCATCAACATGGTGGACTGGGCAAGTTTCATTTCTTTACCTGTGCGTGAGAGCTTTACGCTCATGCCTTTTTTAAAGGTGCCGGAGCATATTCTGAAAAACGCCAGCCTGTCTCTGTGGGCCGGGTTCATATTGGCCTGTATTTTAAAGATAAATCCGCTGAAAAAATCGTCGTCGGGATTTACGATACCGTCTACAGTTTTTCTCGGTCCGGGAGAAGGAGACATATCTAAGAAATGCTCTAAAAACGGTACGGTGCCGAAATCTGCAAGGGCAGAACCGAAGAAAACGGGAGAGAGCTTACCTTGAGAAATAGCTTCCATGTCAAAAGGATTGCCTGCTCCTTGTATAAGTTCGATTTCATCTCTGAGGGCCTTGAGATTGAATCCTGAAATTTCGTTTTCCAATTGATCTCCGAAGACTCCGTCATCTCCTAAGGAAATAGTTTTATTTGCCTTATAAAGTATTACTTGATTTTTTAGGATATCGTAGATACCTTGAAAGTTTAGACCGCATCCTATAGGCCAAGTTACAGGCACAGAAGGCAGGCCCAGTACGTCTTCCAGCTCTTGAATCAAATCAAAAGGATCTTTGGTTTCTCTGTCCAGCTTGTTTATAAAGGTGAAGACAGGAATGCCCCTCATGGAACATACTTTGAACAGCTTACGGGTTTGAGCCTCGATGCCTTTTGCACCGTCGATGACCATAACTGCGCTGTCCACTGAAGTGAGTATTCTGTAGGTATCCTCGCCGAAATCGTTATGTCCCGGAGTATCCATTATGGAGATAACTTTTCCATCGTACTCAAATTGCATTACGGAAGAGGTAACAGATATTCCTCTTTGTTTTTCTATTTCCATCCAGTCGGAAGTGGCGAATTTGTCATTCCGGCGAGCTTTGACAGTGCCGGCTTGGCGAATGGCGCCTCCGTGCAGCAACAGTTTCTCTGTTAAAGTAGTTTTACCTGCGTCAGGATGGGATATGATGCCGAAAATCCTTCGCTTTTGTATTTCTTCAAGTTGTGTATTCATAAAATTTCCTTTCTTATAAAGCATAAGGCTTGCTGAAAGCCACTTAGAATATCATATCATAATAGTTGAATTTGTAAATAATTTGTTATATAATACTTGTTCATGAGAAGAAAAAGAGGTAACTAAATGGAAGAAAAAATAGAATTACACGACAATAAAATGGGAACCATGCCCATTAAAAAGCTTTTGATGAGCATGGCATTACCGGCTATATTATCTATGACTATCAATGCGTTGTATAATGTTGTTGACAGTATTTTTGTTTCGAGAATAAGTGAAGATGCCCTTACAGCTGTATCCATAGTAAATCCTATACAGCTTATGATAATAGCGCTTTCGGTGGGAAGCGGAGTAGGAATAAATTCGCTTATATCAAGGAGACTGGGAGCTAAAAATCAGGAGGAAGCTGACAAGGCAGCCAGCACAAGTATCAGGATTGGATTGTTCAATTATCTGATATTTCTTGTAATAGGGTTATTTTTTACAGGTGTGTTTGTATCAGGCTATGCAGAAAAAGGTACATATATATATGAAGCCGCTTGCCAGTACTTTTTTATAGTATGTGTTGGTTCCTTATTCATAAATATACAAGTTGTTTTGGAAAAGGTACTCCAATCTACCGGAAATATGGTTGCGCCTATGCTTTGCAGCCTTACGGGAGCCATTGTCAATATAGTTTTAGACCCTATACTAATATTCGGTCTGCTTGGCATGCCTGAAATGGGGGTTGCAGGAGCAGCCTTGGCTACCGTAGCAGGACAATTTTGCGGCATGACGGTAGGAATAACAATAGTATTAAAAGGTGAACACTTGGTAACCATAAAGATAAGAGGCTTTAAACTTGATTGGCAGATAGTTAAAGATATATATAAAGTAGGTTTGCCTTCTATAGTAATGCAGTCGATAGGCTCTATCATGATAATATTTTACAATATGATATTGGTAGCTTATTCGACTACAGCTGTCGCTGTGCTCGGCGTATATTTCAAAATACAGTCTTTTGTATTCATGCCGGTATTCGGACTCAACCAGGGAGCTATGCCTATAATGGGCTACAATTACGGAGCCAGAAACAGAGAACGCCTGATGTCTACATATAAAGAAGCATTTAAAGTTGCTATAGTTGTCATGACTTTGGGAACGATATTGTTCCAGATTTTCCCTAAAGAACTTTTGCTATTGTTTGATGCCTCAGATGAAATGCTTAAAATAGGAGTCCCTGCGTTAAGACTTATAAGCATATGTTTTATACCGGCGTCTTTCGGTATAATTACCGGTACCCTGTTCCAGGGCACAGGTCACGGCATGCTGAGTCTGTATGCTTCGCTTATAAGACAGCTGTTTGGAATACTGCCGCTGGCCTTCATACTTATAAGAATAGGCGGCGTGACGCTGTCTTGGATGGCATTTCCTTTGGCTGAAATTCTGGGAGTCACATACAGCGCTCTCGTATTCAGGTGGCTGTATAAAAAAGAAATTTCAAAGCTGTAACGGGCTAACGGGAGGTCCGTTCGCGCCCTTGTGCGCTCGCCGGGCGTACAAGAGAGGAGCAAAACAGGAGCAAAAAATGGGCAAAACAGGAGCAAAAAATACAAAACCCCACGATTTTGCATTTTTGTTTAAAAACGTGGGGCAAAAACCCACGTTTTTATCATCTAAGTGTAAAAAAGTGGGTCTGTAATACTTTCATTTTAATTGGCATATGTGAATTTCCTTGAACAAGTTTACATAAA
>CABPCX010000190.1 GCA_902406135.1 uncultured Eubacteriales bacterium | reverse complement strand
GGCCGGTTGAAGGAAGATATTATGTCAGCAGCGAATATGTGGGAAGGACAAGCCCGGTGGGAAACGGATATGAATTCCATACGGGAATAGATATACCTGCACCCGAGGGCTATGAGATACATGCGGCCGAAGGCGGAGAAGTAATAAATGCGGGCTGGATAAAGGGATACGGAAATACGGTAATAATAGACCACGGAGGCGGAGTTTCCACTCTGTATGCCCATAACAGCGATTTAGCCGTAGAATATGGAGAAATGGTCGAAAGGGGACAGATAATTGCCTACTGCGGCTCTACAGGCTATGCAACTGGCAGCCACTGCCATTTTGAGGTAAGGATAAACGGCGAGCATACAGACCCTTGGGAATACCTGAAAAGGGAGTAGGAATGAGGCTTAGAGTTAAAAAAGTTAACATTAATATGCAGAATAAAAGCCAGATTACTATTTTATATTAAAATATAAAAATTTCTTTAGGCAATAAGGATTTTATTTTATGAATAATATGGTATAATACAAAGGAGACCATATCACCGTTTATAACTATGCAGGATGTCCTGTAAAGAGTTATCCTTGACAGGAGTGAATATACTTGGATAAAGAAATAATAAACTGGAAAGAGCTGCTCTATCCCTATGAGCAGACAGTAGACGAGCTTATGCTTAAGTTTAACTATATAAGAAAAGAATATCTGCGTCTTGGCCTTTATTCTCCCATAGAATCGGTTGAGGGACGAGTGAAGTCAGCGGCCAGCATAATAGAGAAAGTAAGCAGAAAGGGAATATCCAGAGACAAAATAGAGGAAGAAGTCGAGGACATAGCCGGAATAAGACTTATCTGCCAGTTTGTTGAGGACATACCCAAAATAATAGATATTATCCGACAGAGAGACGGACACGACATAAAAATTGTAGAGGAAAGGGACTACATAGCCAATAAAAAGGAAAGCGGATATCGAAGCTATCATATAGTTATAAGATATGGGCTTAATACAGCCTTTGGATTTAAAGAAATTTTAGCCGAAATACAAATCAGGACCCTTGCCATGAACTTCTGGGCAGTTACGGAACATGAGCTCAACTATAAGTATAGCGGCAATCTTCCGGAAGACCTTAAAACAAGGCTCAAAAACTGCGCTGAAGCGTCTTTTAACCTGGATAAGGAAATGTCCACCATTCGTGAGGAGCTTATGCAGGCAGAAAAGATGAGCGAACTTAAAAACAGCCTTGTAAGCAATATTCTTGAAAATATTCAGAATCTTTATTTTAAACTGCATATCGATGAGGCTGACAGTATTAACAGAAGGTTTATAGCCCTTTATGAGGATGGAGATATTAATAAATTAAAGGATTTCAACGAACAGTTAAATATTGTAGCGGAAATGTATAGAGTATGAAAAAAGCACTGTGACGGGATATACCGTTACGGTGCTTTTTATATAAGAAAGTCGCTGGTTTAAACGATAAAGCGTAATTTGAAATTAAAACATATTTCCCTGTGATTTTCTTGCATTTTTAAGTATCTGTATGCCGCGGAGCATATGAAGTCTCATAGCCGTCCTCGCAGAATCTGCATCACGCTCTTTTAAATAGTGGACTATCATACGGTGGTCCATTATGGTGCCTTGTCTGACTTCCTCATAGTTAAAAACATTCTCCGATTTGTCTATGGCGTCAAATATTGTGGGAGCCAGTCTGTCCATAAAACTGTTGTGAACGGCACCGGCTATTGCAAGATGAAAACGTATTTCCTCAGAGCGTCTGTCTTTGTTTGCCAGTACCTTTTCTTCAACAGCCCTGCTGTAATGCTCTATTCTGTTTATCTCGTTTTCTGAAGCCCTTAATGCTGCCAGATATGCGGTTTCCGGTTCTATCATAAGACGTATTTCATTCAATTCCAGAGCATCAACACCGCTTTGATGCGACGGGGAATAGGAGTCATATACATTTTTGCATATATATGTACCGCTTCCGTGGCGGGCTTCCAGAATACCTCTTTCCGAAAGTATTTTTACCGCTTCTCTAAAAGTTGAACGGCTTACAAACAGTTCCTTTGAAAAATCCGTCTCATTTGGTATTTTGCCGCCTGCCTAAAATTTTTTTTCTACCGTTATCATTGAAAATATTTCGTCTGCCAAACATTCAGCCAGGGTTTTGCCGTCTGATTTCATAAATGTCTGTTTCCTCCAAGATTATTCCTCAAGAGCTTTTTCCTGATAATTGAATGTAGACTTCATAAGCTTTTCTATATTGATAAGGTGGCCAATGGTTTCGCCTGCCTTCAATTTGTCGGAAACATTGGTTTCAGTATCCATCATTTTTTTAGTCTTTTCATAGACTGTTTCCAGGTCTTCATAGGGTATAACGACTATGCCGTTTCCATCTATCAATACTACATCATAGGTATTTACCTGAACTCCTCCGCAGGATATGGGAACTTTTATGGAACCGTAGCCGCTTATCTGTCCTACATTACAGCAGGTTCCTATGGAGTAGATAGGAAAACCAAGTTTTCTGATTTCTTCTATGTCGCGGCAGGCACCTTCCATAATGGCAGCCGATACACCTTTATTTATGGCGGAAAGGCAGAGGTTTTCTCCCCAGTAGGCCGAGTTAAGATAGCCATGGCTGTCAACTACAATAATATCGCCTTTTTGAGCGTTTTCTATGGCATATATTACAGCTGATATGTCTCCGCCGACGGTCTTTGCCGTAAGAGCGCAGCCGGCCATACGTACTGGTTTGCTTTCGGGACGTATCTGCGGGCTCATTGAGTTTACACGTCCCATACAGTCACTGGCAGCACAGGTTACCGAATCAAATTCATCAATAAGTTTTTGGAATTTATTAACGTATTCCATTGTTATTTCTCTGCTTTTTGTCATTGCCTTTTCCTCCTTTATGGTATATACTTTTAGTTGCTTTTACTGTCTGAATAACTGTAAAGTATGATTTTTGATAATATAATTATATTTTACTTAAATGGTTTATTCAATATTTACGTATAGTCCTCTTATGAAATAAAGTCGTATGATGAATCGTCGTTATTTTATATATCTTATGATATAAAGTAGGTGTTTGTATGGCACTTTTTGCTATAGCTGACCTGCACTTTGGCAGGGGAATAAATAAGACAATGGACCTTTTCGGAGAACCCTGGATAGGCCACATGGACAAAATAATAAAAAACTGGTCTGAAACCGTAACAGATGAAGATACTGTACTTGTGCCGGGTGATATTTGTTGGGCAAAAAAACTGAGTGAAGCCGAAACGGATATGAATATTCTCAGAAATCTGCCGGGTAAAAAGGTCCTTCTTGAAGGAAACCACGATTACTGGTGGGATTCTCAGAATAAGGTTACTGCGGCATATCCTGATATGGTCTTTATAAAAAATGATTTTTATGACTATAACGGAACTGCTATATGCGGAACAAGGGGCTGGCTATGTCCTAACGATATGAAATTTGATGAAAGTGATATGAAGATATATAAAAGGGAATGCGGCAGACTAAAGCTTTCCGTAGATGCAGCTTTAAGAAAAGGATTTGACAACATACTTGTTATGATGCACTATCCGCCTGTAAATGACAAACATGAGCCTTCAGGCTTTACGGACATAATAGAGGAGTGCGGTAAAATAAAAAAGGTCATTTACGGCCATCTGCACGGCAGAGAAAGCATTGAAGGCAGACTTGAGGGAATAATGAACGGTGTGGAATACAGTCTTGTGTCAGCCGACCATCTTGATTTCAGACCCGTTAAAATATCAGAATAATGGAGGTAAATATGTTTACATTCAATCATTTCAATTTTAATGTTCTTGACCTTGAAAAGAGCCTTAAGTTTTATGATGAGGCCCTTGGATTTAAAGAAGTAAGAAGAAAAGAAGCTTCTGACGGAAGCTGGATTCTGGTTTATCTTGGAGACGGAAAAACAGGATTTACCCTTGAGCTTACATGGCTCAGAGACAGAAAGGAAAAATATAATCTGGGAGAATGTGAGTTTCATCTTGCCGTAGAGGCAGACGATTACGAAAAAGCCCACGAGAAACATAAAGAGCTTGGCTGTATATGCTATGAGAATCCTGAAATGGGAATATACTTTATAATTGACCCTGACGGATATTGGATTGAGATTATACCGCCTAAAAAATAATGAAAATTAAAAACCGTAAAATCCGGC
>CABPCX010000189.1 GCA_902406135.1 uncultured Eubacteriales bacterium | reverse complement strand
CCATCCCTTTATTCTGGCCATTCGATAAGGCTCTATAACAACGAGGACGACAAATCCCAAAAATCCAAGCATACCAAATACAACGAAGTTCATTACTTTATTGCTTGCTACAAACATTATCATCAGACCTACAGCCATTACAACGATACCTGTTGAAAGGTTCTCGGTTGCTATAAGGCCTGCTGCTATTATAACCGGCAGCGCACATTTTATAAACATTATAAAATTACCATTCAGCCACTGCCGGTGCTTTATGACGAAACCGCTCATAAATATGATAATAATAAATTTTGCAAATTCCGAAGGCTGGAATGATGTTCCCAAAACTTCGAGCCATCTCTGTGAACCCTTTGTGGCAACACCGATTACCAGAACCGCCATAAGTATGAGGATAATTCCTCCGTAGGCCAAAACTGATATTCTTCTGAAAAACTCAGTATTGATACTCATACACATGACCATCGCCACTATTCCAACAATGGCCCATCTGAACTGCCTGCTGAAAAAGTAAAACTTATCATTAAATCTTGAATCGGTCATAGCATAGTAATAGCTTGACGAAAAAACCATAACCAATCCAAACATAACAAGTATAAGCACAAGTATAAGTACGGTATAATCTATCCCTCTGAACGGATGGGGATTGATTATATTTCTTAAGCTCAGTCTGCTTCTGTCGGGTATATCGTCGTTTATTCTTCTGTTCAGTTGGTAGACGTTGCCGTCTCTCTTTCTATAGTCGGCCATCTTTTACCTCCTGTGATCATAATATTTTGCCACAGACTACCTGTGTTACCGTATATTATCGATGATTTTTTATGAGCTCCTTAAAAATTCTTCCCCTCTGCTCATAATCTTCAAACATACCCCAGCTTGCACATGCAGGAGAAAGAAGTATACAGTCTCCGCTTTCCGCCGCATTTACGCATTTATCGATACATTCTTCAAATGTATCAGCATATTCATAATCTTTAAAACCATATTTTTCACAGCAGGCTGCTATCTTTTCGGCAGTAACCCCAATAAGTACAAGATGTTTTCCCCTGCCATTAAACAGCTTAACCCATTCATCATAGCTTGACTGCTTATCATATCCTCCGCCGATAAGAACTATGGGCTTTTTCATAGCAAGCACCGCTCTTATGGATGCATCGGGATTTGTACCCTTTGAGTCATTATAACAGTCAACTCCGTTATATGTGCCGCAGTATTCTATACGATGTTCTACACCGTTGAACTCCTTCAAAACTTCCCTTATGTCATCCAGAGAAATACCTGCGCATAACGCACAGCCTACGGCTGCCATTACGTTTTCATAATTGTGTACGCCAAGTATTTTAAGCTCGTTTACATTTATAAGGTTTTCGTCTATTCCGTTCCATCTTATATGTATATTTTCGCCTTCTAAAAATATACCTTCTTCAAGTTTTTCACTGCTTGAAAAGAAAAGCACTTTTCCCTTTGTCTTATCTGCCATTTTGCGGCAGTAGTCATCATTTTTATTCAATATAGTAAAATCGTCCGCTGTCTGATTGGCAAATATCTTTTCCTTTACAGCAACATAATTTTCCATGGTCTTATGTCTGTTAAGGTGGTCAGGAGTAATATTGAGCACAGCCGCAATATGAGGATTGAATGTGCGTGATGTTTCCAGCTGGAAACTGCTGATTTCAGCACATACATAATCATTTTCAGTAAGGTCTGAAACCTTTTCCGAATAAGCTACTCCAATATTACCGACAACTGCTGTATTTTTGTACTTACGCTGAAGGAGCAGTCCTGTAAGTGTTGTAGTTGTAGTTTTTCCGTTTGTTCCCGTTATGGCGCATACGGGACATTTTGTAAGTGTATAAGCCAGCTCAACCTCGCTTATTACCTTTATACCCGATGCTATGGCCTTCTGCACAAAGGGCAGGTCACAGGGTACACCCGGGCTCATTACAGCATAATCAAAGCTTTCAATTATGTCATCAGGATTTGCACCGGCAAAAATTTTGATGCCGTTTTTTCTAAGCTCATCTAAATCATGGATTTTTTCCAATGCGTCCATGGGCTTCATATCCTGAAGCGTTACGTCTGCATTTTGTGATGCAAGAAGCAGAGCGGCAGATATACCGCTTCTGGCCATTCCGCATACAATGACCTTTTTATTTGAATACATCATTTATTCTTCCTTTCAGCAAAGCGTATCAGAAAATTTTCTGTGCCCCAAGAAATGCGACAAGACACGCAATGGCAGTTATTATATAGAAAAGTGTTACGACCTTTGTTTCTTTCCATCCGCAAAGCTCAAAATGGTGGTGGATAGGCGCCATTTTAAACACACGTTTCTTTGTCTTTTTATATACTGTTACCTGAATGGCTACAGAAAGTGTTTCTATAACGTAGATTATACCCGCAATAAGTATGAAAAGCGGCATTTTAAGTATAAATGCACATGACACTACAAATCCGCCGAGGGCGAGGGAGCCTGTATCTCCCATAAACACTTTAGCGGGATATGAGTTAAATATAAGGAATGCCAGAAGTCCGCCTATCATAGCTCCGCCGGCAGTTACGATGCCGCTGCCAGCAGCATAAGCACACATGGTGAAAAATACTGCTACAATAAGTGTAACTCCGTCGGCAAGGCCGTCAAGGCCGTCCGTAAGATTAACTCCGTTAACAGTGGCAAGGACCGCAATTATACAGAAAGGTATAAAGAGTATACCAAGGTCCCATGTTTTGCCTCCTGCAAAGGGTATATATATTTCTGTACCAACGCCTGATTTATAAAGGTAAGCTATAAATAAGGCACAGATTATAAGCTGTCCAACAATCTTCTGCATGGGTTTAAGACCAAGTGAACGCTTTTTAACAACTTTAATATAGTCGTCAACAAAGCCAATAAGTCCAAAGCCCAGTGTAACAAGTATAACAGCCAGTGTTTCATGGTTATGGGTCATAAACAGGGCAGAAACCGCAAATGCAGCTAAAAATGACAGACCGCCCATTGTAGGTGTACCTGTTTTCTGCAGATGTGTCTGAGGACCGTCATCACGGACTGTCTGGCCAAACTTAAGTCTGTGAAGAAACGGTATAAGCATCGGACATATAAAAACACCCAGCATAAATGCGATTATTAAAGTATATATTCCTTTTGTAAGTAGATTCATTTGTAAAACTCCTTTTTCTCAGGGCTCAAAGCGACTTAAAGTGGTCAGCTATTCTGCTGAATCCCATACTGTGAGAAGCTTTTATAAGCACTGTTCCCTCAGGAATAAATCCTGACTGCAAAAACTCATCAACCGTTAAAAATCTGGACGCATTTTTAAGTCCGCCCTCAACGGCTCCTTCATATATATTTACCGAAACATCTCCTATGGCAACTATTCCGTCTATGCCCTTCTGAGCGGCATAGGCGCCCACTTCTCTGTGCATATTTTCGGCAAAGTCACCAAGTTCAAACATATCGCCAAGTACTGCGTATTTCTTTCCCTCACAGCAGGCAAGCACATCAATGGCAGCCTTTACCGAAACGGGATTGGCATTATATGAATCGTCTATAATAACCGCTCCGTTTGAAAGAGTTACTCTTTCCATTCTCTTTCCGGTGGGCACAAAATTTTCAATGCCTCTTTTTATTTTCTCAAGGCTCATATTCCTTATTATACCCACTGCAGCCGCAGCCATTGCATTGTATACCATATGTTTTCCGGGAACAGAGATAATTACATCAATGTCTCCCTTTGGAGTGCATATTCTGCATTTAACTCCGTCTATTCCAAGTATTTCAATGTTTTCGGCATAAATTTCACAGTTTTTGTCTGTGCCGTACCACATAGCCTTTACATCATCGGAAAGTCCAAATTCTTTTTCCTTTCCTCTGACCTTTGAAAGCATATCGTCATCGCCGTTAAGTACAGCGTATCCGCCCTTTCTTATGTGGGGGAACATTTCGCATTTTGCCGAAAGTATGCCTTCCCTTGAACCTAAATTTTCAATATGGGATACGCCCACATTTGTTATAACTCCGATGTTTGGTGTTACAGCTTCGGCAAGTACGTCTATTTCTCCCTTATGGTTCATACCCATTTCAATTACAGCGGCAGTATGCTCCTTTTCAAGGGAAAACAGCGTTATGGGAACACCTATATCATTATTAAAGTTTCCGTTTGTCTTAAGTACATTATATTCTTCGGAAACTTTAATAATGATATAGGTGTTTTTC
>CABPCX010000188.1 GCA_902406135.1 uncultured Eubacteriales bacterium | reverse complement strand
AAAATAAGGGGGCTTTCGGACAAGATGTCTTTAAACGACAAGAAATTCGTTATACGTCTTGCGGCTCTCTGTACGGACTGTCGGTATGAGGACAGAAGATACATAGGAGAACCTACGGAAGTGGCTGTCGTTGAAGCTGCGGAAGAAATGGGCGAGAAAAAAGAGAGACTTGAAGCGGTTATGCCAAGGATAGATGAAATACCGTTTTCGTCCGAAAGGAAGATGATGACGACGGTACAGGACTTTGGTACTGATGAAAAACTGTGTATAACTAAGGGCGCGCCGGAGAGGATTTTAAAACTCTGCAAATTTGCCTCACCTGACACAAAGATGGACAAGAGAGCATATTCAGAGCTTGAAAAAGCAAATGAAAGTATGGCATCTTCCGGTCTCCGAGTGCTGGCTGTGGCCTATAAACAGACTTCAAAAAGCGACAGACAGCCTGAAAATGACCTTGTGTTTGCTGGCTTTATAGGAATGACCGACCCTCCCAGAGATGAAGCGGCAGACGCCGTTGCCGAATGCAGAAAGGCCGGAATAAAGGTAGTTATGATAACGGGTGACCATGCGCTGACTGCTAAGGCCATAGCGGAGCAGACGGGCATATATAATGACGGAAGCCTTATAGTTTCAGGTACGGAACTTGATAATATGGATGAAAAGATACTTGACTCGAAGCTCGAGGACATATCGGTTTTTGCCAGAGTTTCTCCGGAGCATAAGCTCAAAATAGTCGAGGCCTATAAGAGAAAGGGAAAGATAGTGGCCATGACAGGGGACGGTGTAAACGACGCGCCTGCTTTAAAAACGGCTGATATAGGCTGTGCCATGGGAGGAAACGGTACCGATGTGGCCAAGGGAGCATCCGATATGATAATAACGGACGATAATTTCGCTACCATAGTAAGCGCAGTAAGGGAGGGAAGAATAATATACGGAAACATAAGAAAGTCGGTACATTTCCTGCTTTCAAGCAATATAGGCGAAATACTGACCGTATTTTTGGCTATGCTCTTTGGCTGGGGAGCTCCGCTTTTGCCAATACATCTGCTTTGGGTAAATCTTATAACGGATTCCCTTCCCGCAGTGGCACTGGGACTGGACCGTCCTGAAGATGACGTTATGGAAAATGGACCCGCATCGGCGGATAAAAACCTGTTTGCCGACGGTCTGGGAGAAAGGATAGCCTTTGAAGGCATTATGATAGGAGCACTGGCGCTTATGGCCTTTGGAGCGGGAAGGATACTTTCCGATTCAATGCAGCAGGAAACCGCAATGACCATGGCCTTTGCGGTACTGAGCCTTTCACAGTTAGTCCATGCCTTCAATATGAGAAGTGAAAAATCCATATTCAGAATACACCTGTTTAGCAATAAATTTTTATGCCTTGCTTTTGTTATAGGCACACTTATGCAGGCGGCAGTAATAAGCATCCCCGCATTGGCGCAGATTTTTTCCGCTGTGCCCCTTAACGGCCTGCAGTGGGCGGTAGTTGCGGGACTGTCACTGGTACCCATAGTATTTGTTGAATTTGAAAAGGCAGTGCTTAAAACAAAATAATTGTAACCAGTCTTTGTGTACGTCTGATGAGATGATTATTTTATATGAATGATATAAAATAATTTGTAACCCATGTTTGTCCTTGGAATATTATATACAGAGGACAGGCAAAGACGGTGAGGTTATGAAAGAACTTGCAATAAGATACTGTAAAGAGGGTTATGGCTGCGGCGGATGCATAATAAAAGCTGCCGACACGAAATATTCGCTGAATATGAACGGCGAACTTATCAAAGCCATGTCGGCGGCTTCAGGAGGATTTGGTTATGGCGGTCTGTGTGCTGCCGCTGCCGCAGCTGTACTCCTGTTTGGTTTTATATTTGACGAAGATACGTCAAAAAGACTGAGAATAGAGTTTATGCAGAAGTTTAAACAGAGATACAGGACATTTAACTGCTGTTCAATGACAGAAAACTGCGAATCAATTATAGCCTATGCGGCTGATTTGGCAGACTGTCTCATATCAAGAGAGCTGTAATAAAGTCTCAAAATTATGTTTCCGTAACGGTATCGGATTCGGCGAAACCGGTATTATTTGAATCAGACGAGCCGGAATCAGATGCGCCTGAGTCGGATGCGCTCAGAGTAAGGGCGTCTGAGGAATTCTGCACAGCACTATGTGATTTTTCCGCAAGGGCCCTGAGGGCGGTATTTTCCTTCAAAAGGGCATCATACTTGAGTTTCCATGAAGATGATATGGCGGCTATCTCGTCATTGCGCTTTGAAAGCAGGCCGCTGAGCTCGTTTATGCGCTCGTTAAGTTCCGCAATTCTGCTTTCCGAAGGATTTTTAGGGGTATTTTGAGCTATCATATTTTCAGGGAACATATTTGTCTGGGCCATATTTCCGTGACGCATACTTTGAGAAGGCATATTCCCACTTACAACATTCCCTGAAAACATATTTTGTTTCTGAGGCATTTCTCTATTTTCGTTTTGTTTCGGAATAAATGACGGGAATATATCCTCCGTAACAGGAAATGAAAAGTCGGATATATCCGTCGGGATTTCATCGGCAGAGAAGGCGTTTTCGGAAAAGTCCGTATATTCCGCCTTAAGACAGGAATCGCCCATTCTTATTCCCAGGTTTTTCGGAATTGAGAAATTATAGCCGTTATCATCGGAAAAGGCTGCAAAACATTTTGTCCGGTCATATATAAGGGCATAAAGTCTGCCTTCGTTTTTCAAGAGTGAACAGCTGCCGGAAAGCTGACCCTCCCATATTATTTTTACCTTGGAAGACGATGCGTTTTTTATGCCCTTGTATATGAGCTGAGACGAAAACGGGCCTTTTACAAGATAAAGTATGTGGCATTCGTTTTCGCCCGTAAGTACGGAAATATCCGTTGCGGGCATATTGGCACTTATAAGGTCATATCTTTCCGAAAGACTGCCGCTTTCCAGATTAAAGCGCCTGAACTTTATATCTTTTTCGGTGGTACGGTAGTATATTCTTACGGTATTTCTGTTTTCACGGCCTATGTAAAAAGGGGTCTCCGAAAATGGTATCATATCGTCTATTTTTAGAGGCATTCCCCATTGGTCACGTTTAGCCGACCGTATATGAAGAGAGTGGAAATCACCCTGTCTGACGCTGTAAACAAGATGAGCAGTATCATTCAGGGAAATAAAGGACATTTTTGAAAATTCGTCATCGGTATTTCGAGAAAGAGGACGGTATACCCACTGGCCGTCTCTGTAAAGGCACAGTGTAACTCCGGTATTTCCAAGACATATAAGATATACCAGATTGTCAAAGCTCCATACCGAAAATATGGGCGAAACATTGTCGGCGGCCTTTAAAGACTGAGAGGGTACATTTTTATATAATATTTTTGCGTATATGGAACCTCCGCTGTATCTGAACATAAAAAGACGGCCGTCATCCGTTCTGAGAAACTTAATATTTTGTGTCCGCATTTTATCACCTCTTGACATTATATTTTTGTCAGAGGAATATAATGACGAAATCTGTTAAGCTTCTTTAAAATAACGGCCGAAGGGCTTAAAAATATATTGAAAGCCACACTGAAACACTAAATTTTTAAAGCTTTATTTTTTACTCCTCCATTTAAGCAGTAATGATGAATTTATTATGACAAATACCGAGCCTCCGTTATGGACAAGGGCGCCAACCACGGGGTTGAGCGTGCCGGCCATTGCGAGTATAACGGCTATGATATTCAATATCATAGAAAAAGAAAGATTGAATTTTATTGTCCTCATCATTTTTTTGGAAAGATTAAACAGATGAGGGAGTTCTTTAATGTCATCGTTTACAAGGGCTATATCTGCCGCATCTACGGCAATATCGCTGCCCACACCGCCCATGGCTATACCTACCCTGGCTTTTTTAAGTGAAGGAGCATCGTTTACTCCGTCACCTATCATACATACGGGGCTTCCGTTTTTCTGGAAACGGTCTATTATATTGAGCTTGTCTTCGGGAAGACATTCATAGTATACTTCCTCTATTCCCGCAAGGGAGGCCGTTTCGTCTGCCGCGCTCTTATGGTCACCCGTAAGAAGGACGGGAGTTATGCCTGCATTTTTGATGGATAAAACCGTTTGTTCCGCCTCGGGACGAAGGGTATCCGAAAGGGCGATAAATCCTGCCGGTTTTGAATCTATGGCTATATAAATAACTGTACAGCCCTTGGATATG
>CABPCX010000187.1 GCA_902406135.1 uncultured Eubacteriales bacterium | reverse complement strand
CTGCTGTCAGGAATAATAATTCAGTATTTGATTTACAGGCCTAAAAAGAATAACGGTGGGAATAATTAAGTATATTAATAAAAATTGATATACGGAGTTGATATAAATGACCGCTGATTATTGTGACCTTACTGAAGCCTACAATAAAATAGTAACGGAATGTTATCCTGCCCGGGAAGCTGAAATAAAAATAAGATGCAGTAAATATTTCAGTGAATACTGCAAAAAGAAAAAATCGATGATGGCCTTTGGAAGCACCGAGTTTTTCAGCAGATATTTTATGAAATGGCTGCCCAATAAGGTATGCCTTGAGAAGAAAGAAATAATAGAGTCCTTTTATTCGTCTGCGGATGAATACGTGAGGCTTACCGATATGCTTACGGGTATGTCAGAATATGAAAATTTCAGAAAAATAGACCCAAAGGTAAGATATGAGACAATAAGGCTTATGATGCTTAAAAGAAGCATAATGGAGTATAACAACAGCTTTATTATTTCAAAGATACCGTGTATAATAGATTTTGATAAATATAAATTAAAAAGATACAGGCAGGAAAATGCTGAGCACGACTGTGGGATTTTTGCCGTAGAGAGCATATTTTCAAAAAACTCGGTGGTGCTTGCCAGACAGGGTTTTGAGCATTATTATATAAGGCTGTTTTTTGATGACGAAATAACTGAGCTTATAAGAGAAGGCGACCTGTTTGATATCAGTATAGTTAAAAAAGGCATCGAAAAATGGAAACTTGACGATATAAATGCCTGCTATTCAAAAGATGAAAAGGATAGTTTATGGATAAAGAATTGAATGATTTTAAAGCTGGCCTCATATCTTTGGCGAAGGTAAAATTCCCTGAAAGGAATATCGTTATGGGAGAAGGAAACATTCACTCAAAGATAATGCTTATCGGAGAGGCTCCCGGCGGAGATGAGGAAAAGCTTGGCAGGCCCTTTGTCGGCAAGGCAGGAAAAAATCTGACATATTTTTTGGAATCTGTGGGAATAGACAGAAAAAGCTTGTATATAACAAATGTGGTCAAGGTAAGGCCGTACAAGCTTAGCGAAAAAACAGGAAGAAAGAGCAACCGTCCTCCAAACAGAGAGGAGCTTGAATTTTTTATTCCGTTTTTAGACAGAGAAATAGAAGCGGTAAAGCCTGAGCTTATAGTAACTCTGGGCAATACGCCGCTGAGAGCTGTTACAAAAGATAAAACAGCCAATATCGGAGACTATCATGGCCAGCTTATATATGCAGGTGAATACAGGCTTTTTCCTTTATATCACCCGGCCGCCATTATATATAATAATAAACTTGAAGAAGTATATAACGAAGATATATGGAAACTTAAAAGGTTTTTTTAAATTTTGGGGGAAGTGACGATATGGTTAAAACTAACGTAATGCTGTCCGAGAAAGTGGCGGACCAGATTTTGAAGATGATAACAATAGAAAAGAAGTTTAATATCGGAGATAAGCTTCCGAATGAAAACGAGCTTTCCAGTGAACTTGGCGTAAGCAGGACTACACTTAGAGAAGCAGTAAAATTTCTTATCGCTCATAACGTCCTTGAGATAAAAAGAGGAAAGGGAACATTTGTAGCCGACAACAAAGAGCTTAATGAAGACTATGGATTCAGCGAGCTGGACAACTTTGTTATGGACGCCATGGATTTCTTTGAGACAAGAGTAATGCTTGAGCCTACCATGGCAAACTATGCCGCACAGAGAGCCACAGCGGAAGACGTGGAAGAGCTTATCGAGCTGGACAGAATAATAAATCAGAATATAGATGATGCGGACCTGCGTACTGAATACGACCAGGAATTCCACTACGCCATATCAAGGGCAACAAAAAATGAATTCGTAATAAAGATACTTCCCATAATATATTCTGGAATGAATATGAGCAGCATATTTAAGCTTGTCAGTGACGAAGTAAAGGACTACACCATAAACGACCATAAACTTATACTTGAGTTTATCAAAAAAGGAGACGCGGCAGGCGCAGAGGCTGCCATGAGAATGCACATACTTCACGCGTACAATCTTGCTAAGGGAATTAAATAAAAACAGCCGGAGACAGAAATCTCCGGCTGTTTTTATATTGCTGGCTTATGGTTAATGGGAGAAAATACTTTTAACCATATCCATAAATGTATGTTTTTTCTCTTCGGGTGCGGCAATGACGGGAGGATTATCTATATAATACCTCTGGGCGTCTATGAGCTTGTGGCCTTCTTTTACTAAGGGCTTTACATAGCTGCCGTCGGGAAGAAGTATTCTTGACTTTACGTTGTCGTTTATTAAAAGGTTCACATAGCTGGATATGAAGTCCTTTATATCCTGGTCGTATACGGGACAGCCTATTTCCACACGATGGGACTGGTTTCTTGTCATTATATCGGCTGAGGAAATATACATACTTGATGTTTCTCCGCTTCCGAAAATGTATATCCTTGAATGTTCAAGAAATCTTCCTACAATGCTTGTTACGGTTATGTTTTCTGTCTTGCCCTTTATGCCGGGTACAAGACAGCATATACCCCTTATTATGAGATGTATTTTAACACCCTTTTGAGAAGCCTCCGAAAGCTTATCAATAAGGGTTCTTTCGGTTATGGAGTTGGCTTTTATTATTATGCGTCCGTTTTCGCCCCTTGAAGCCTCAGCATCGATGAGACGGATTATGGAAGAGCGCATTGTGGAAGGCGCCACTATAAGCTCGGAATAATTGCCGTAAAGCTCTCCTATGAGCATATTTTTAAAGAATAAAGCCGCATCGGCCGCAATCTCCCTGTTGGCTGTCATAAGGGAAAAGTCGGTATACATGGACGATGTTTTTTCGTTGTAATTTCCTGTGCCTATCTGAGTTATATATGAATATGAATTTTTGTTTTTCATGGTTATAAGGCAGATTTTTGAATGGCACTTGAAATTTTCTATGCCGTATATGACATTGCATCCTGCTTCTTCCAGCTGTTTGGCCCATTCGATATTATTCTTTTCATCAAATCTTGCCCTCAGCTCCACAAGGACTGTAACTTCCTTGCCGTTTTCCGCAGCCTTGCACAGACTTCTTGCAACGGCTGAGTTTGAAGCAAGACGGTATATGGTCATTTTTATGGAAACAACATTGGGATTAACGGCTGCTTCCTTGAGCAGGTCTATAAAGGTCTGCATTGTATGATACGGGTAGAATAAAAGTACGTCCTTTGCCTGTATCTGAGAAATGAGTGAACGGTTTTCTGCAAGATATGACGGATATGCCGGTGTAAATTCATCATAATAAAGGGACTTGTCAAAACCGTTAAGTCCGAATATATAGTTTGTCTTTAAAGGACAGTTTGAATAGAATATCTGGCTTTCGGACAGGCCGAGTCTTGAGGCTAAAAGCTCCGCAAGACTGCTCTTTGTTCCCTGCATTTCAAGTCTTACGGGAGCAAGACGGTCTCTTTTTTTCAGGATAGATGACATATAAGAGCGGTAGTCATAGCTGTCTTCGTCAAAGTTTTCCTCGTCTATGGTCAGGTCCGCATTTCTTGTAACGGATATGGTTGCATGGCATTCGGGCTTAAAGGTGCCGAAATAGTCATTGATATGGGCTGAAATTATTTCTTCTGCCCTTATATATTTTCCGCTGTTTTCTATTTTAAGTATGGGCTCTACGGTATCGGGTACTCCTATGATGCCGAGAAGTTCTTTATGACCGCTCTTAAGCAGGACGGCGGTATAAAGAGCTTTGTTTTTCAGATGGGGGAAAGGATGGCTCTTATCTATTATCTGAGGTGACAGGATAGGGGCGATATACATACGATAGTAGTTTTCCACATATTTTTTCTCGCTCTTGGAAAGGTCGGAATATTTTGAGTCTATTATTCCGTAGGGAGATAATTCGTGGCAGAGATTAGAATAAACTTCGTCTCTGAATTTAATAAGAGGCTTAACCTCGTCAAATATATCCTGAAGCTGTTCAGCAGGCGTTTTTCCGCTCTTATTGTCGATTTCTTCAGGCGCCATAAGGGAAAGGTCAAAAAGACTTCCCACCCTTACCATAAAAAATTCATCCAGGTTGTTTGAAAAAATCGCAAGAAATTTCAGTCTCTCCATAAGGGGAACCGTACTGTCGGTTGCCTCCTCCAGAACTCTTTTATTAAATTTAAGCCAGCTGAGCTCTCTGTTTTGTGTATAGCTAAGGGCATACTTTAAATTATTTTTTGACACAAATATCCCTCTCTT
>CABPCX010000186.1 GCA_902406135.1 uncultured Eubacteriales bacterium | reverse complement strand
CTTAAAAGCGTAAGCACAGATATTAAAAAAGGCGAAGTTGTTGTTATGATTGGACCCTCAGGTTCCGGTAAAAGCACATTTTTAAGATGCCTTAACCTTCTTGAAGTGCCTACAGGCGGAAGCATATTATTTAACGGTGTAGATATTACCGATAAAAAGGTCAACATAAATATACATAGACAGAAGATGGGAATGGTTTTCCAGCACTTTAACCTTTTCCCTCATATGACTATACTCAAAAATATGATTATTGCACCCATGAAGCTTCAGAAAAAAAGCGAAGCTGAAGCTACTGAGCTGGCAATGAAACTCCTTGAGAGGGTAGGTCTCGCTGACAGAGCCAACGCATACCCTTCACAGCTTTCAGGCGGTCAGAAACAGCGTATCGCCATTGTAAGGGCCCTTTGTATGAAACCCGATGTTATGCTCTTTGACGAGCCCACATCTGCCCTTGACCCTGAAATGGTAGGAGAGGTTCTTGACGTTATGAAAGAGCTGGCAGAGGACAACATGACCATGGTTGTTGTTACCCATGAAATGGGATTTGCGAGAGAAGTAGGCGACAGAGTCCTTTTCCTTGAAGACGGAATTATTATGGAGCAGGGAACTCCTGAAGAGATTTTTGGTAATCCTAAAACAGACAGACTTAAGAGCTTCCTTGCAAAAGTACTTTAAAACAATAAAAACTCAGAAAACTTTGTTTTCTGAGTTTTTTTATTTACTATGGTATTATTACCTCGGTCAGTGCAGAAATGCCGTTACAGACCGTATATGGGCATATTTTACAGCTCTATGGTATTTAATAGCTCCTGAAGGTCATTTATAAACCTGCTTGTATGATAGCCGTCTGCGGCGGCGTGAGAGATGTTTATTGTAAAGGGCATCTCATATCGGCCGTTGACGTTTGTATATTTGCCAAATGTGATTATGGGGAACAGATTAGGTTCTCCTCCGGGTACGCTTGTGTTATAGGCTGTATATGAAAGCCAGGGCACGCAGGAAATGCAGAAGAAGTTGGCAGGCTGGTCGTTTCTTACTTTAATGCCCTTTGTATCTTTATACTTCTCCATATTATTTACTGTATTTTCATAAAATTTATCAAATTCCGGATAATATTCGGTCCACATATCGGAAAAGGTATGGTTGTCTTCATGGAATATGGTCATATTGGGGTTTGAAGTATCGAAATAGCCAGGGAGACCATCTTTATCAACAGCCATTTTGAATTCTTTCATACTGTTCACTATTTTTGAAACACAATATACAAAAGCAGGATAAAACCTGAAACCTTTCTCTTTTACCTGATTCAAAAACTTAGTTACATCAAGCTGTACCGTGCAGCTGTAACCGCATCTTATTTTTGTTCTGTAATATTCAAAATGTTCTTTTCTTTCCCAGTTATCAACATCAATATAGTTAAACATATTAATCATCTCCCTTTTTAAAATTATATCACAAACATTATTTGTAAAAAAGAACCCTGAATATTTATATCAATAAAATTCAGGGTTATGTATAAGCTTTATTGGTTTTATATTATTTATCGTAAAGTGTGTATTTCTTAGAAAAGGCAATTGCAATTACGTGAGGGCCTGTATGTGCGCCTACAGTAACGCCGACTCTGAACATATTGTCACTGAAAGTATATTTAGGGTCGCTGTAGTGCTCTGCGATTGTATCCATTATGGGAACACGCTCATCGGCATAAAACATAGAAATATAATAGTCGCTTTCGTGGCCTTCTATTTCCTTATCTGTCCTGTCCATAATTGCTTTTACGGCTTTTTTGTTTCCTCTGACGTTTTCAACGGGAGAAAGTTCGCCTTCTCTCATACAGATGATAGGCTTAACATTGAAGATTGTTCCTGCAAGGGCAGTGGCCTTTCCTATACGTCCTCCATTCTGAAGGAAGTCAAGGGTCCCAACTGTGAAGTATATTGCTACATCATGTTTAAGCTTATTTATTACTGAAACGTTTTCTTCAAATGTATAACCATCCTTCATCATAAGATAAGACTGATATACTATAAGGCCCATACCGGCAGTTGCCTGGATACTGTCTATTATTTCTATTTTACGGTCAGGATAACTTTCCTTCATCATTTCCGCTGCGTTAACGGCACTCTGATATGAACCGCTGAAAAGTGAAGAAATACAGAAACATATAATATCCTGTCCTTCTTTGAGTGCCGGCTCAAATACTGAAGTATAGTCTGTTATTGTAGGGCATGATGTTTTAGGGAAAACCTTGTCCTCAAGAATGTGTTTATAAAAGTCATCGATAGAAAGTTCAACAACTTCTTTATGATAGTTCTCTTTATCAAAAGAAACATAAAAAGGAACTCTGGGTATTTCGTCTGTATTTATGATTGAAGGAAATATATCGCAAGCTGTATCGGATATGATTTTATAAGAACTCATATTTTTCACTGCCTTTCTCTTGTGTAGTATTTTGTAATAATATAGATTTTATATTGAAATATATGGCGGTGTCAATTACCTAATTCATATAAGTGTACAAATAGCAGACATAACTAATTTTTTGTATAAAAAAGCAGCATAGTTTAATATGCTGCCAGATATCAATATTTTCTGTATAAACCAACTACTTTTCCAAGTATCGTTACGTCACGGACTATTATAGGCGACATTGAAGGATTTTCCGGCTGAAGCCTTATGTATCCGTTTTCCCTATAAAATGTTTTAACTGTAGCAAAGTCTTCAATAAGGGCCACAACTATATCTCCGTTTTCAGCAGTGCTCTGCTGTTTTACAAGAATGAGGTCGCGGTTAAATATACCGGCGTTTATCATACTGTCTCCCTTTACCCTAAGCATAAATACATCTCCGTTAGGTGCGTAGTCAATGGGAAGGGGGAAAGTATCCTCAATATTTTCAACGGCAAGGATAGGTGTACCTGCGGTAACGGTGCCTACAATAGGTATATCAACCATTTCCTTTACAGAGGGTTTCTCGGACGGAGTATCATCGGATGTAAATATCTCTATTGCCCTAGGCTTTGAAGGATCTCTTCTTATATATCCTTTTCTTTCAAGTCTCTCAAGGTGGCCATGGACAGTGGAGGTGGATTTTAATCCTACAGCGTCACATATCTCCCTTACTGAAGGCGGATAACCCTTTTCCTTAACTTCTTTTTTCATATATTCAAGTATCTGTATTTGTTTCTGAGATAATTTTTCCATTCTCTATTCTCCTCATAGGATCGTTTTTTCTATAATAACATATCTATAAGCAAATATCAAACAAATGTTTCTAAATACATAAATTAATATTGACTTAGAACATAAATTCGTATATTATTATCTTATAAATACGAACATATATTTGCAAAGGGGCGATAAAATGAGAAAATTTGTTTTTATACTGGTTGTTTTTATGATAACAGTGTTTGCAGTTGACAGTGCCTTTGGTAGTGCGGAAAAAAGTGAAGTTAAAATACATTATAATCAAGTAAGAGTATTAAAGGGTGAAACTTACTGGGATATTGCAGGAAGATATAAATCAGACGGTATGACCAGAAAGGAATATGTAGAATATATAATGGAATTTAACGGTGCCGATAATGAGAATCTGACGGCAGGACAGAATCTGATTGTACCTGTTATAGAATATATTTGATTTTTATGAATAATATCTGTTTTATTAACCACACTATCTATGTGCAGCGATACCTGCATATATCATGTGGAGAGGTGATAAAAATGGATAAGAACAGTAATAAGAACAATTCTGCTAAGAAAACAGAAAAGAACAACAGAACTGAATTTGCTGAAGAGTACAGCATTGAAACAGGAAAAAACAAAAACAATGCTAAAAAGAACAGCAAAGAAAGTAACTGCAGATAAGAAACTATTGGGCCGGACATACTGTCCGGCCTTTAGTTTACGCCGTTTCTGAGAGTTCTAAAATAATTTGTCAAAAAATAATCAAAAATGTATTGACAATATTCTCTAATTGAGTATAATAATAAAACGTATCTGCTGTATATATAAAATGCTTTTTAAAAAGAGGTTAAGAAAAAACCAAAAAGAAAATGAAAAAAAGTGTTGACAAAAGATGCGAAATGTAGTAATATATTTCTTGCTGATGCGAAATGCAAAAGCAAGAAAGAAAAAAGTTTTAAAAAATGAAAAAAGTTCTTGACAAGCTCGAAAAGATATGATACAATATCTAAGCTGTCACTGAGAGCAGCAAAACAAAATGAATCAGAAATGATCCTTGAAAACTGAACAGTTGATGATAAAAATTAAACCCAAGTCAAA
>CABPCX010000185.1 GCA_902406135.1 uncultured Eubacteriales bacterium | reverse complement strand
CATGGTGCTGTACGCTCATATCTTCCTTGCCTCCGAAGCCTCCGCCTACCATGGCAGCCGATACACGTACCTTCTCAAGGGGCAGTCCAAGGGCGTCGGAGCATTCCCTCTGGGTCTGGTATATGCCCTGGTCGCCGCTTATTATGTGTATGCCGCCGTCCTCGGGGAATGCTACGGCACATTCGGGCTCCATAAATGCATGTTCCGTAAAGGGCACGCTGTAATGGTTAGTTACTACATATTTACTTTCGGCTATGGCCTTGTCGGCGTCTCCCCTCACAAGGTGCTCCGAAGCCAGCAGGTTGCCTTCCATATGCACAAGGGGTGCGTCTTCCTTCATGGATTCTTCGGGAGAAAATACTCCCTGCATGGGTTTATATTCAACCTTTACGGCCTTTTTAGCTTTTTCAAGTATTTCGGGAGTTTCCGCCGCAATAAGGGCAACGGCATCTCCCAGATAGTGGGTTGCGGTGCCTACGGGTACTATTACGTCCCAGTCACGTCTGAGATGGCCTATCTTCTGGGTGCCGGGTATGTCATCGGCAGTCATAACGCAAAGTACTCCGTCCATTTTTTCAGCTTCGCTCTTGTCGATGGAAATAATCTGAGCCTTGGGATACTCGCTTCTTAATGCCGAGCCGTAGACCATATTTTCCATATAGTAGTCATCGGCAAATTTTGCTGTGCCAAGTATTTTTCCCTTGGCATCCCTTCTGTGCATATTTTCTCCCAAAAGTCCGGTAAATACGGGCTTGGGGATTTCTTCGTTTTCTCTGAATATGCGGGAAGCCAGCAGTATGGCGTCTTCTATTTTCTTATATCCGGTGCATCGGCAGAGGTTGTTTTTTATGGCTTTTTTAACGTCCTGCCTTGTGGGTGACAGATTTACGTCAAGGAGAGCCTTGGCGCAGATGACCATTCCGGGTATGCAGAAACCGCACTGTACGGCTCCGGCCTCGGAAAAGGCATAGCTGTAGACTTCTTTCTCTCTGTCTGAAAGACCCTCGGTGGTAATTATTTTTTTACCGTCAAGGGACTGGGCTTTCTGAGTGCAGGCCTTTTGGGCTTTACCGTCAATGAGTACGGTGCAGGTGCCGCAGGCGCCTTCGGAACAGCCGTCCTTTACTGATGTAAGGTGCAGTTCGTCCCTTAAAAATCTCAGAAGGTTTATATTTTCGGTTACTGTATATAAAACGTCATTCACCATGAATACGGACATAAGATCACTTCCTTTTTACTTCTTATACTAATGTTATCATTTTCGCTGATTTAATTCAAGAAAATAGATAATTATACGATGTTTTTAATAGAGAATAACGCTGTTTTAATGTTTGTATTTATTTATATTCAGAATAATGCTATAATAAAAAGATAAAGATACACCGTTTAACTGGCATTTTTGACAATCTATGGAAGGAATGGTCAAAGTGAAAATAAACGATATAAAGGATTCTGAAAATATCCTTAAAACAATATTGGAGCAGAAGGGCTTTTCCGAGGATAAACCCGATGTGGAAAAGGCAGTATCGGCATTTATGGAATTTTCAAATTATAAATTTGAATGCGAGACGGATGAAATGCTCTGGGAAACAGGGAACTATAATTTTACCGGTGAGAAACTGTATTATTTTTGCCTTGTCAGACAGTTTCAGCTGGAGGACGAAGATGAATTCTGGCAGCTGCATCTGAAGCTGATGTATGATGAAGAACCAAAAATATCAAATACGTATGAATGTTTATGGGAGTCGGAGGGAGAGTTTTTCGATAAGATTTTGAATTCCGAAGCCTACAAAGGCCTTATCGGCAGAGACTGTAAGTGTAATATATATTTTGAGGAGACATAAGCTTGGAAAAAGAGGTGGTATAAATGGCAGTAGGAGTAAGCGAAAAAAGGAAGGACGCCTTTGATAAAGTCACCGGCCGCGCAAAATTTACCGATGACCTGGCGGAGAAAAATTTCCTTGTTGCCAAGGTTTTCAGGTCGACCATAGCAAACGGCGTCGTAAAGAGTCTGGATATATCGGAAGCGGAAAAGATACCCGGAGTAGTAAAGATAGTAACCTGTTTTGACGTGCCCCAGTATAAATTCCCCACGGCGGGACATCCCTGGTCAACGGACCCTTCCCATCAGGACGTGGCGGACAGACTGCTTCTTACAAGCCGTGTAAGATATTACGGCGATGATGTGGCGGCAGTAATTGCTGAGGACGAAGTGGCGGCAAATCAGGCACTCAGGGCCATTAAGGCGGAATATGAGGAATATCCCTTTGTCCTTGACCAGATAGAGGCCATGAAGGACGGGGCTCCCGTGGTGCAGGAGGCCTATAAAAACAATATTCTCAATCATACGACCCTTAAAAAGGGAAACTATGAGGAAGCCATAAAGGAAGAAGGCCTTATAAAATTTGAAGGCTGGTATGACACGCCTACGGTACAGCACTGTCATATGGAAAACCATATATGCTATGCCTATGAGGAAGGCGGAAGGATAGTTGTCGTATCGTCCACCCAGATACCGCATATCGTGCGCAGGGTTGTGGGCCAGGCCTTAGGCATACCCTGGGGAAAGGTAAGGATAATAAAGCCCTACATCGGCGGCGGATTCGGAAACAAACAGGACGCCCTTTATGAGCCACTCTGTGCGTATCTTACGACCCAGGTGGGCGGACGTCCCGTAAAGATAGATATGACAAGGGAGGAGACCTTTGCCTGCAACAGGGTGCGCCATGCCATAAGGGTGCATCTCATTACATACGCCAGAAAAGACGGTACCTTTGTTGCCAGAAAGTGTGAGTCTTTCTCCAATCAGGGAGCCTATACTTCCCACGGACACAGTATAGCGGCCAAAGGAATAACGGCTTTCAGCCAGATTTATAAATGTGACGCATACGAGGCTGACGCCTATTCGGTATATACCAACAGAGCGGCGGCAGGAGCCATGAGAGCCTACGGCATACCGCAGATAACCTTCGCCATGGAAAGCCATGTGGAAGATATAGCAAAGGCCCTTGGCATAGACTCTTTGGAAATAAGACGTAAAAATATGATGGAAGTAGGCTTTAAGGACGATTTCTCCAAAAACGAGAATTACTTTGACAGCCTTAACCAGTGCATAGATAAGGGTAAGGAATACATACACTGGGACGAAAAGATAGAAAAATACAAAAACCAGACAGGCCCCATACGCCGCGGCATAGGTATGTCCATATTCTGGTATAACACAGCCGTATGGCCCATATCCCTGGAGACCAGCGCCTGCCGAATGGTGCTCAACCAGGACGGCTCCATACAGCTTCAGGTTGGCGAGACGGAGATAGGCCAGGGCGCGGATACGGCCTTTGCCCAGATGGCGTCGGAAGTGCTGGGAATAAAATTCGATGATGTGCATGTGGTAACGGTACAGGATACGGACGTAACGCCCTTCGGTACGGGAGCCTATGCTTCAAGACAGACCTATGTTGCGGGATTCTCCATAAAACAGACGGGTCTGCTCCTTAAGGACAAAATCCTTGAGAGAGCCCAGGAAATGACAAGAATGGAGAAGGCTCTGCTGGATATAAAGGACGGAAACATTGTAAGAAAGACGGATAACCGAGTGCTTATGAGCCTGGGCGAGCTGGCAACGGAGGCCCTTTACAGCCTTACCCACAGCGAGCATCTTACGGCGGAAAGCACATATCAAATAAAGAGTAATGCCTATTCCTTTGGCTGCTGTTTTGCTGAGGTAGAGGTGGATATACCGCTCTGCAAGGTAACGGTGCTTGATATAATCAACGTCCATGACTGCGGAAAACTCATCAATCCTCAGCTGGCGGCGGCTCAGGTACATGGCGGAATGAGTATGGCCATAGGATATGCCCTGAGCGAGCAGCTCCTTTATGACGAAAAGACGGGTAAACCCCTTAACAATAACCTTCTTGATTATAAGCTGTCAACGACCATGGACCATCCCCATCTTGAGGCGGAATTTGTGGAAAACTACGAGCCCACCAGTGCCTTTGGCACCAAGGCTCTCGGAGAGCCGCCGGCAGTGCCCGGAGCTCCTGCCATAAGAAACGCCGTTTTAAATGCAACGGGAGTATCGGTCAATAAACTGCCCCTTAATCCGCATAATCTGTTTGTGCGCTTTAAGGAAGAAGGACTTATCTGAGAGGAGGGACGAGCATGTATGATATGAAAGCGTTATATGAGGCGCAGTCGGTTGAGGATGCCGTAAAGCTGCTCACCGAACATCCCGAGGCTGTCATAATAGCCGGAGGAAGCGATGTGCTCATAAAAATGAGAGAAGGAAAACTGGCGGGCTGTGAGCTGGTGAGCATAT
>CABPCX010000184.1 GCA_902406135.1 uncultured Eubacteriales bacterium | reverse complement strand
ACTATAATGGTAAAGATGAAGATATATATGTTCCTGTAAGACCTGTAATTGAGGCTTTAGGCGGAAGTGTTGAGTATGTTGCAGACTTTGAAAAAACATATGCAAACGGTAAAAGAGGAAAATATGACGCAGCAGTTAATATCATTATAGTTGAAATGCCCTCAGAGCATGATAAAGTATATACCGTTGAAGAAGGACTCAATACTATAACTGCTCTTTCAAAGGAAACTTACGAGTCTGTAAAAAGCTATTTAACGGAAACAGGCAGGACATTCAGTGACACTTACCCTGACTATGACCCTGAAGATATCAAATATATAGGCGATATGGGCAGATACTATGTGTATCATCTTAAAGGATTTGAAGAGCTTCCCATTATGATAAATAAATATACAGGCGAAGTATTCAGCAGTAAACCCGGCCTGCCCTTCGTACATATTTCCAAGGGATTTCCAAACATAGGCTGGCTTTATCAGTAATTTATATTTAATAAAAAACAGAGGAATCAAAGATTCCTCTGTTTTTCTATTTTCTTAAGCTTATCAGATTTCAATTAGTTCATATTCTTTTGTACCTAAGCCGATTTTTTCAGCATGGTCAACACAGTGTTTCCAGTCTGTTACAGGATGTGTGTCTGTAAAATGGTCATGGTGGCAGTGGTCTCTGTCAGCAAGTACACTGTTAGGCATAATAGGCTGTTTATTTACAGCATCCGCACATGCAACATCAAGGGCAACAGGGTCAAATGAAGCAAACATTCCTACATCAGGAACAATGGGAACATCGTTTTCTGAATGACAGTCGCAGAAAGGTGATACATTGTTTACAATGCTTATATGGAAATTGGGTCTTCCGTCAAGAACAGCCATTGAATATTCTGCAATTTTCTTGTTAAGTATTTCGCTTGAGTTATCATCAACTGATACCATAGCGTCGAATGGACAGGCACCGATACATCTTCCGCAGCCTGCACACTTATCTTTGTCGATAACTGCCTTTTTGTCAATTATTGAAATAGCGCCATGGGCACAGTTTTTCTGGCATGAACCGCAGCCTACGCATTTCTTTTCTCTTACTCTGGGGCCGCTTGATGAATGCATATCCATCTTTCCTGCACGTGAACCGCTTCCCATACCGATGTTTTTAAGGGCGCCGCCAAATCCTGTCATTTCATGGCCCTTGAAATGTGTAAGTGATATAACGATATCAGCTTCCATAATCTCTTTTCCGATTATGGCCTTTTCGCAAAGCTCACCGTTTCTTACGGGAACATATACTTCGCTTAAGCCTTTGATACCGTCACCTATGATAACATTACATCCTGTTGAAAAAGGTGTAAATCCGTTTTCGTATGCGGCATCGATATGCTCAAGGGCATTTTTACGTCTTCCTACATAAAGTGTATTACAGTCAGTAAGGAAAGGATATCCGCCAAGTTCCTTAACTATATCGGCAACAACCTTTGCATAGTTAGGTCTTAAAAATGCAAGGTTGCCAGGCTCTCCAAAGTGAATCTTAATTGCTACGAATTTATTCTTGAAGTCAATTTTTTCAATGCCAGCTTCTCTCATAAGCTTATCAAGCTTCTTTAAAAGATTCATACCGGGCTTTGCTCTAAAGTCGGTAAAATAAACTTTTGATTTTTCCATTTTTTATCTCCCCCGTATTTTATAGTCTTTTTATTATAGCATACCAAAATATATTAAACAATATTTCAGCCCAACTATTATATATAACAAAAGTAATCATTTTCCGTCATTATGTTATCAAAATAGCAAACATATATTCGCATATCCTTGACAAAGCCCCAAAATTCATTTATGATTAAATAGTTATGATTTTTATTATTAATATGTAGAAAAAATTTAGCAGGTGTATATATGGTTAACGGAAATTCAAAAAAACAATATAATGACGAAAGCATATCCTCATTAAAGGGTGCTGACAGAGTGCGTCTGAGACCAAGCGTAATTTTTGGTTCTGACGGTCTTGAAGGTTGCGAACATACGGTTTTTGAGATTTTAAGCAACTCCATTGACGAGGCCCGTGAAGGATTTGGAAAAAAGATAGAGGTATACAGATACAAAAACCATTCCGTAAGAATAAGAGACTATGGCCGTGGTATACCCGTTGACTATAATGCAAAAGAGGAACGATATAACTGGGAACTGGTATTCTGTGAGCTTTACGCCGGCGGCAAATACAATAATAATTCCGGTGAAAACTATGAATTCAGCCTTGGCCTTAACGGCCTTGGAACATGTGCAACTCAGTATTCCTCAGAATATATGGATGCTGTAATATATCGTGACGGCTATAAATATACACTGCATTTTGAAAAAGGCGAAAATAAATCCGGACTTATCAAAGAAGAATACGGCAAAAAGGTAACGGGCACCGATATAAAGTGGCGTCCTGATACCGACGTATTTACTGATATAAACATACCTTCTGAGTATTTTAAAGATGTTCTTAAAAGGCAGGCCATAGTAAATGCAGGCCTTACATTTGAATACTTTGACGAAGAAAGCGGAGAGCAGGAAACCTTTGTATATGAAAACGGAATCAGAGACTATATAAAAGAATTGAATGACGGAAAAGGTTTCACTGATATATGCTATCTCGAAAACGAAACCCGAGGCAGAGACCGTGAGGACAAGCCTGAGTATAAATTAAAATTTGAGGCAGCATTCTGCTTTAATAATGAGATAAATTCTCTGCAGTACTATCACAACAGTTCATATCTTGAGCACGGCGGCTCACCCGATAAGGCTGTAAGAAGTGCCTTTGTTACAGCCATTGACAAATATATTAAGAATAACTCACTTTATAAAAAGAATGAAAAGAAAATAACTTTCAGTGATGTGGAAGATAGTCTCATAATTGTTATAAACTCATTCTCAACCATAACAAGTTACGAAAACCAGACCAAAAAATCCATAACAAACAAGTTCATACAGGATGCTATGACCGATTTCTTTAAGCAGCAGCTTGAGATATATTTCATCGAAAATAAGATGGAAGCGGATAAAATAGCAAATCAGGTGCTTGTAAACAAAAGAAGCCGTGAAACTGCGGAAAATACCCGTGTAAATATAAGAAAGAAACTTACAGGCAGTATCGATATGAATAACCGTGTTGATAAATTCGTAAACTGCCGTACAAAGGATATCAGCCGCAGAGAGCTTTATATTGTTGAGGGTGATTCGGCCCTTGGCTCCTGTAAGCTTGGAAGAGACGCGGAATTTCAGGCTATTATCCCCATTAGAGGAAAAATTCTTAACTGTCTTAAGTCAGACTATGAGAGAATATTTAAAAGCGACATAATAACTGACCTGCTTAAGGTCCTTGGTTGCGGTGTCGAAATAAAGACAAAGCACAGCTCAAACATCAATTCATTTGATTTAAGCCAGCTTAAATGGAATAAAATAATAATCTGTACCGATGCCGACGTGGACGGATATCAGATAAGGACCCTTTTGCTTACAATGCTCTACAGGCTGGTCCCTACCCTTATTTCAGAAAAAAAGGTATTTATTGCAGAGTCTCCTCTGTATGAGATAAATGCCGGAAAAGAAACATACTTTGCTTATACCGAAAGCGAAAAAGCTAAAATACTTTCAGGCATCAAGGGAAAATATAAAATACAGCGTTCAAAGGGACTTGGTGAAAACCAGCCTGAGATGATGTGGGAAACTACAATGAATCCCAAGACCCGCAGGCTTATTATGGTTACCCCTGATATTGCTGAGCTTACAAAGGACAAATTTGAACTTCTTCTTGGGGAAAATCTTAAAGGAAGAAAAGAGTTTATTGAAAGTGACGGTTACAGATACCTTGACCTTGCGGATTTATCCTAAGGCTTTCCTGCAACCGGTAAAGAGGTAAAAAATGGCCAGAAAAACTAAAGATACAAACGAAACTGAAAATATAATAATAACTGAACAAAAAATAACCGATACTCTTGAATTAAACTATATGCCCTACGCCATGAGCGTTATTGTATCAAGAGCTATACCTGAGATAGACGGTTTTAAACCTTCTCATAGGAAACTTCTTTATACAATGTATAAAATGGGACTTCAAAACGGTGCAAGAACAAAATCTTCGAACATAGTAGGACAGACCATGCACCTTAATCCCCATGGTGATGCCGCCATATACGAGACCATGGTAAGGCTTACAGAAGGAAACGGCTCCCTGCTCATTCCCTTTATCGATTCAAAGGGAAACTTTGGAAAGCAGTATTCCAGAGATATGGCCTATGCTGCTGCGAGGTATACCGAAGCAAAGCTGGCTCCCATATGTAATGAAGTTTTTGGTGATATAGATAAAAACTCGGTAGACTTTGTGGATAACTTTGATGCTACGGATAAGGAACCCGTA
>CABPCX010000183.1 GCA_902406135.1 uncultured Eubacteriales bacterium | reverse complement strand
GCTATCCAGTACATCACATCAATCGATATTCAGTGTCTTGGACCCGTTATCTAATCTGATAATTTCCTATCTAAAAATATATAGGCGTGTATGCGCCAAAATAAAAGACCGGCAGTTCTGCCGGTCTTTTTCTGTTAAAAAATAAGCCGCCATAAATGGCGGCTCTGTGCATAAAATTATTCTTCTTCAGGAATTTCTTCAGCAGGCTTTTTATTAGCTTCAAAATGCTGTATTATTTCTTCCCTTGCTAAAGAAAGATGAATTCTGTTAATTCGGTCAGCTTCTTTCCAGTTTCCTGAGAAAAGGTTTTCAACTATATTCTTGTGCTCTGTAACAGAATCGTCAAAACGTCTCTGAGTTGTAAGGGAATAAATTCTGAACTGCTGAGACTGAGAATATATCCTTTTATAGATATCGCTTACGATACTGTTTCCTCCAAGGGTTATTATATACTGGTGGAGGAGGGTATCAGTTTCGATATATCTTGCCAGGTCATTGTTCTCATAATGTTTTATGAGGTCCTGAAGCAGTCCCATAAGGTCCTTTATATTTGAGCTTGTAATGGTTTTAACCGAATTTTTTATGGCATAGCTTTCAAGGAGAATTCTGACTTCGTAAATTTCCTCAATATCCTTCACTGTGAACTCTTTTACGAATACACCCTTATTAGGATACTCTATAGCCAGCCCCTCGTCTACGAGCTGTTTAAGAGCCTCTCTGACAGGGCTTCTGCTTACGTTAAGCTGTGCAGCCAGTTCTTTTTCCTGAAGCCAGTGTCCGGGAGGAAAACTTCCGTCACAGATCTCTTTTTTCAGTATCTGATATATTTGATGTTTCATTGTCATTATTGGACGTTTTGCAGGGGGCATTTGAGAAATCTCCTTTATATTTTATAAATCATAAATTGATTATAAGGTTATTTGGCATAAAAGTCAAAAATATTTTCCTTTAAACTAAGTAAAGCTATTGACAATGAAATTCAAGTGTGGTAACATCACATTAAATTCAGTGATCAAAAGTAGTACCTGAGGTACAATGGTTTCAGAGAGCCGACGTTGGTGTGAGTGCGGTACCGGAGTTATCAGAGAATGGATTTGGGAGATGCCTTTACGAAAGTATTTCAAGTAGTTTAGGACGTATACCTGCGTTAAAGGTTAGGATATGTTGGTATCTGACAGAGGCAGGCGTAAGCCTGTAAAACGAGGTGGCACCACGAGAATATTCGTCCTCGATAAGCATGGCTTATCGAGGTTTTTTTATGCCGCTGACAAGCTGGATGACCGACAGGATATTACATTAAATCAATTAATGAAAAGGAGCGGTTTGAAATGAAAAAGAATTTAAGAAAAGTATTTGCAGTAATGGCAGCGGTAGTTATGACAGCAGGTGTAGCAGCCTGCTCAAGTTCAACAGAAGAATCTTCAAGCGGTGACTCAGGAGATAAAACAAAAATAGGCATAGTCCAGATGGCTGATAACGGAGCTTTTACAGATATGAGAGAGGGCTTTATAGCACAGATGAATGCCAAAGGATATGATGACAGCAATACGGAATTTATTTATAAAAATGCTCAGGGCGATGCATCAAATCTCAATACTATATGCCAGCAGATGGTATCTGACGGAGTGGATTTAGTTGCTACAATAGCAACTCCCTCAACACAGGCCATGGTAAATATGAAGAGCGATATACCCGTAGTATTTATTTCGGTTTCTGACCCCGTTGGAGCAGGTATCCTTTCAGATATGAATGCTCCCGAAAATAATGCAACAGGAACATCAAATGCTATCCCTGTAGAAGATATTTTCGGTCTTGCCGATGATCTTACACCCGGCATTGAAAAATACGGAATCCTTTATACATCAGGCGAAGTAAATGCCGTAAATACAGCAAACAGCGCTAAGGAATATCTTGATGCAGCAGGAATAGGGTATGAAGAAATCGTAGTTACAAATTCATCAGAAGTTCAGCAGGCAGCTCAGCAGCTCTGCTCGGAATGTGACGCTATATTTGTTCCTAACGATTCTGTTATCCAGAGTGCAATGCCTGTAGTAACAGCAGCTGCAAGGGAAGCAAAAGTACCTGTATACGGCAGCTCAGCTGTTATGGTAGATGAAGGAGCCTTTGCTACAGTAGCAGTCAGCGATACAGAAATAGGCGCTGCAAGTGCTGATATGGCAGTTGAGATACTCCAGGGAAAAACAGCGGCTGAAGTTCCTTCAGTAGTTGTTCCCGCTACAGCAACAGTTATAAATAAGACAACAATGGAAGCTTTAGGCATTGCCGTTGAAAGCACAGAAGGAATAACTTTTGTAGAAGATTGATGAAGAATTTTATGAGGGCGTGCCGTTTATACGGCAGCCCTCTAACGATATTTGATGGAGGTTTGTTATGACACTGTTTCTTGGTTCTTTGCAGCTTGGACTGCTGTATGGAATACTTGCCATAGGAATATATATATCTTTCAGGATACTTAATGTACCTGACCTTACAACAGAAGGAAGTTTTACTTTTGGTCTTGCCACATCGGCTATGTGTGCCATAGCAGGACACTATGTGCTGGGCATAGTGCTTTCGATATTTGTGGGAGCCCTGGCTGGAATAATTACCGGAATACTTCAGACAAAATGCCGTATACACCCGATACTTTCAGGAATTATAACAATGAGCGGACTTTATACAGTCAACCTTGCAGTTATGAAAAATGCGGTAAACGTATCGCTTATCGGCAAAGACGAGATATTTACCGTTGTTATAAATGCTCTTCAGGGAATGAGCAAAGATTCTGTAAAATGCATAGTTTCTTTTGCCTTTGCGGCAGTTGTATGCATTTTAATTATTATGTTTTTTAAAACCCATCTTGGTCTCTGCATAAGGGCAACCGGTGATAATGAGGCCATGGTATCATCTTCATCAATAAATGTTGATGCTACAAAAATAATATCCCTTGCCATATCCAATGGCTGTGTAGGCCTTTCAGGCGGCCTTTTAGCCCAGTATCAGGGATTTGCCGATATCAACTCATCTGTAGGTATACTCGTTGTAGGCCTTGCATCTGTTATAATTGGAGAGGTAATAATGGGAAAAAGAGGAGTTACTATTGGTATCATATCAGCAGTAATAGGCTCTATAATATACAGATATATAATAGCTCTGGCAACTGCAAGCCATATTTTCCCTGCGTTTGCGCTTAAGCTTGTATCAGCAGTAATAGTTGCGGTAGCCCTTTCAATTCCGGCTATAAAACAGAGTATTGCACTTTCAAAGATAAAAAAGGAGGCGCGTAAAAATGCTTAATATAAAAAATGCTGTTAAAGTATTTTCACCGGGAACTCCGAATGAACATAAGGCTTTAAATAATTTGAGCATTCATCTTGATAAAGGCGAGTTTGTTACCATTGTAGGTTCAAACGGAGCGGGAAAATCTACAATGTTTAATGCTTTATGCGGTAACTTTTTGCTGGACAGCGGAAAAATAGAGGTTGACGGCAAAGATATTACGTTTATGAAAGAGCATAAGAGAGCTGCTTTTATAGGAAGGGTATTTCAGGACCCTATGAAGGGAACGGCTCCCAATATGACCATTGAGGAAAATCTTGCCCTTGCTTATTCAAGAAGCAGAAGCGGCCCCTTTGGAGCGGCTGTCAGAAAACAGGACAAGGAGCTGTTCAGAGAAGCCCTTGCCGAGTTTGGAATGGGACTTGAGGACAGAATGAAAAATAAAGTCGGACTTCTTTCGGGAGGCCAGAGACAGGTAGTAACACTTCTTATGTGTACTCTCGTTACTCCTAAACTTCTTCTTCTTGACGAGCATACTGCTGCCCTTGACCCTGCAACGGCAGAGAAGGTAATGGAAATAACAAATAAAATAGTGGAAAGAAACAACATCACCACAATGATGATAACCCACAATATGAACTCCGCCCTTAAAACCGGAAACAGGACAATTATGATGGACTCCGGAGAAATAATACTTGATGTGTCAGGGGAAGAAAGGGACAAAATGACCCTTGATGACCTGCTTAATCTCTATTCATTGAAGAAAAAACAGGCATTTGCCAATGATAGAATGCTTCTTAACTAAGGAGTGATACAAATGATAAAACATATAGTTATGTTTCGTTTTACTGATAAAGTAAATGACGGCAATAGGGAAGAAATCAAAAATATAATATCCCAGTCAGCAAAAACAATGGCTGAATCAGGAATAGAAGGACTAATAAAAATGGAAACTATATTCAATATGGTTGAAGAAATGCCCGATGTGGGACTGTACTGCGAATTTGAAAGTAAAGAAGCATTGGATGCTTATCAGACCCACCCACAGCACGAAAGGCACAAAGCTCTCACAAAGGACTACTGCAAAGACAGGGTAGTATTTGATTGGGAATAAAAGAAACAGGCACGATTCTTTAGGAATCG
>CABPCX010000182.1 GCA_902406135.1 uncultured Eubacteriales bacterium | reverse complement strand
TAATATGCCCTTATAGGGCTAGTGCAAACCACGTCTTTTAGGCGTGGTTATGATTTTAGGAGATTTTTAGTAAAAATACATTAAAACTTCCATAACTGCTTGACTGTAAAGCCTGTTTATAGTTTATTGTTTATGTATGGAGGTGTGCCGTATGAACATTAATGAGGTTGAAGTGGTAACCGGCCTTACCAGAGCCAATATACGCTATTACGAAAAAGAAGGTCTTATCGAAGTAGAAAGACTGGATAATAAATACCGCAATTACAGCTCGGAAAATATTAGAGAGCTTAGGAAAATAGTTCTTCTCAGACGTTTAGGCTTTTCCGTGGACGCCATAAGAAAAATGAAAAACAGCGAAACTGATATGCAGGCCGAGCTTAAGGACAGAATAGGTCATATAAACAGCGCCATAGAAGAATTGCAGACGGCCAAAGCCGTATGCGGAAAAATGATAGAAGACAACGCTGCCTATGAAACCCTTGACCCTGTGAAATATATGGAATTGTTTGAAAACAGGGGGAATGATGTTGTAAGCAGGGACATCATAGATGAAAAGGGGCATCCGGTAAGAAGATTTGCTGCCTTTTTTACGGATATATTTTTCTATGAGATGATTTTAGGCTTTATCATAGTTTTCTGCGTCAGAAGGGCCGATGCCGTGGAATCTATGGGCATTTTCTTTCAGATATTTTCAATAATATTTATGATGCTCATAGAGCCTCTGCTGTTAGCCAAATTCGGAACAACCCTGGGAAAAAGAATATTCGGCATATATGTATATAACTGCGGCGGAGATAAAATATCCTATAGGGACGGACTTTACAGATGTTTTTATAGACTGCGCTGGGGACTGGGATTTTATATACCCATATATGTACTTTACAGGCTCTATAAAAGTTATAAAGCCTGTGATGACAGTGAAATGATGCTCTGGGACGATGAAAACGATTCGGAAGTAAAGGTAAAGGAATTTTCCTGGAAAAATATATTGGTGTGGGTCATATTTGTGGCATTGTTTTTTGGGGGATTCGTTTTCTCAATACTGTTTTTATCATTCCCTCCCAATAAAGGCAGTGTGACACCGGAGCAGTTCGTGGAAAACTACAACTATATATCAAAATATAGAAACTTTGAAAGCCTTATTGAAATTCAGGAGGACGGAAAATTTATAAAAGTTCCGCCGGAAACGGACGAGCATACCATATATACTATGACAGGCGTATTGGAAGGAGGCTTTTACTATAAAGCAGACGAAAACGGCTATATATCGGAAATAGGATATGAGGCGCAGGGCAGTGAGCCATTCTATTTCAATTACTGGACCAATGATGAATACAGTATTATGTGGGCACTTATGATGGCTGACGAAAGTGCTTTTACCTATTCCGAAACGGAAGACTTTATTTTGGAAGCCATTGAAAACTGTTTTGAAAGCGGAACATATTCCTATGAAGGCTATATAGTCTCAAAGACGGTGGAAAGCCACGGTTACGAAATCATTTCCGAAGACGGCGTAATGAAGGATAGCGATAACGGAAGTTTTTCTATAAAATGGAGCATATCCAAAACAGATGCCTGAAAAATTTAAACCCCGCGGGTTTTGTCGGCCGATTACATTAAAAAACGGCTAACATATATTGACATTTTTTGCGCTGCACAATAAACTCAAATTATGTGTGCTGTCAGTATTGAAGCCATATTCAAAACGGCATCAGATGGAAATCTTATCCGAAATCCGGAGGTAAAAAATATGAAATCCTGCGCTTTTACAGGCCACAGACCAAGCGGCTTTTCCTTTGGACTTGATGAAAGCGATATTATGTGCAGAGGAATAATATGTGCGCTTAGAGTCCAGATAAAAAACTTATACAATATGGGTGTCAGAAACTTCTATACCGGCTGCGCAAAGGGCGTAGATACCTGGGCTGCCGAAATAGTCATTGCCGAAAAAGAGAGGCATAAGGATATAAAACTTATTGCGGCCATACCCTTTAAGGGACAGGAGGACGGCTGGGACCTGGCGGAAAAAAGAAGATATAACGACCTTCTTAAGGGCTGTGACGAGATAATAACACTCAGCGATAGGTTCTATAAGGGCGTTTTTCTGAAAAGAGACAGATTTATGGTTGATAATTCCGATGCGGTAATAGCCGTTTATGATGAAGAAAATCATTCCAGCGGTACGGGATACACCGTAAGATATGCCCTTAAGAAAAACAAGACCGTAGTCATAATAAATCCTAAAAATCTGGAAGACAGGACAATTAACATTGAAAATCTGAAATAACTGGGCGGAGGAGGGACCTCCGCTTTTTTTGTAAAACTGACGAAAAATAAACGGGAATATTTTAAATCCAAAAAATGTATGCTAAAATCAAAATATAGACAATAACCGCGGAATTTAAGCGGGGTGGTGCCATGAAAAGTGAAAGAAATGCTGTCCTGTGGGCAGCAGTATTAAACTGTATATGTGCAGCTGTCTGGGATTTGAATCTTGCTCTTGTACTGTTTTATGGATGGAGAAGCGATTCTTATCTGGGTCTGAGTATCGTAACTGCCCTTATCTGGAATGTCATAGCCATAAGATTTGTTGTTAAATACAAAAAAGATAAGAAAAAATATGAAAATTCAGATAACTGACAGCCGCTTAAAGGATGACTTCCTGACAGGAGGGATAGTATGGACACCCCTGATAAAGAAAACAACAGCACTGAGGAAAAAATTGAAGTTTTAAAGGAAGAAAGAAAAAATATCAAGTATCGTATAGTTTATAGAATATTTGTTGTGGCTGTAATACTGCTGGAGGCTGTTAACTTGGCTAATGGCTCAAAAATAGCGTTAATGGTTACACTGTGTGCCCTTTTCTCAATTACAACGATTATAAGATTGAAAAATAAAAAAACCGAATACGGCTCGGAACTTGGCAAGGACCGTACTGAAGAAATACTTTCAGGAATAATCATTGTGGCCATGACAGCCATATTTTTATATTTTCGTATGGAATAGGGTAACCTTCAACCCTAGTAAACAGGAGTGTGTATACGGAAAATAACAAAATAATTTTTCCGGCAGGGATACAAAAAATTATTCCGCTGGGTCTATAAGGCAGCTTTGATTGTGGAGATTTTAATGCTGATGTTAGGTATGGATGATATGGTTATGGACGGCATTATAGCCCTTATCAGTCTTATTTACAGCGGCTTGGGCGTATATTTATTAAAAAAATAATATGGACCTCAGATATGATGTTGAGCAGGACTGGGACAGCTGGCGCACCGAATTAAAACTTATAGCAGTGCTGGGCCTGATTCTTGCGGTCTATACCTTTTACGCACTTTTAAAATAAAAATAAATATGGATTACTTCAGACAGGAGGGGTATTATGAATGGCGGAAAATTAGAAAGATTTTTTGATACCAAGTTTAAAAAAGTTATGTTTCGCTGGATACTGTGTATACTTTTGGCCGTTTCCTGGATAATGAAGGATGTTGGTGTGAATAAAGACTTCAGAATTATATTTACAAGCACTTTATGGATAATTTACGCGGGACTGTGCGTCTATATTTTTAAAAACGGCATTGACATCAGATACAGCGAGTTTGAAGAATGGGATAAATACAGGTTAGAATTGAAAATTGACATAATCTGCGGAGCAATAATTGTGCCGCTGGCTGTAATTTCGTTTTTTAGATAAAAAATAAAACCGGATAACCGGTTTTATTTTTTTTGCCTGCCTACAGCTATACATAAGTGCCTCCCTATACGCAAAAAGGTGCATACTAAGCCGCCGTCAATTCAGGCTCAGTATGCACTCTGTATACAAAAAAATCATTTAATTAAAATCCGTTAATCTCTTACTTGAGTTTCCGTTTCAAATCCAAACAGATATAATGTCCACTTTGTTACTCCCGGGAATTCGTATTCGGGCATAAAGTTCCCTTCAATATCATAGGAATATCCAAGCCCCACATACCTGCCGGAGCCTCCATCCTGCATAGGCTCAAAGCAGACACAAAAGAGAGGCTTTTCAAATCTATGAAGTCTATAATAGTCAGTAATACCGGCAGCTAGCCATAATACGGCAATACATACCGCTGCTGCCACAATTTTAAAAATTTTTTTCTTATTCATATTATTTGTCAAATTAATTTCCCTTTCTCCTTGTGCTTAGCCAAATCAATATATTTAACAATAATATAAAACGATGCCTGTTACTCATAATCAGAAAACCGTTACGATTTCAACTCAATAATAGCATATCAAAGGGGTCGCTGTCACCAGACCATTATGCCAAACATAGCAGTTTAAACAAGGTGCAAAGCCGGAAAGGGATAAAAACATTTATCTGCTTACGGCAGGAAAGATTTTTACAGAGGCTTATATTGTATTCATCAGAAATGCCTTCGCTCAAAAGATGTTCAATTTATGCCGGGCGGAGAGCTGTTTATTTATCGGTATTTATTTATTCAAAATGCGGGTCGAAATTTTTCACCCGTTTTTTTATT
>CABPCX010000181.1 GCA_902406135.1 uncultured Eubacteriales bacterium | reverse complement strand
TTGGAAAAGGCAAGTCAAAAATAAGCATTTTTGAGCTTGAGAGCGAGAAAAGAGCTGAATTTGCGGCAAGACAGGCCCTTGTAAATTACAGGGCAAAGTCTGTAATGGACAGTAAACTTAAGGAAAACGGACAGACATCTTTATATTATGATATTGAGCTGCCCCTTATTTTTGTCCTTGCGGATATGGAAAACTACGGAATAAAGGTAGATAAAAAGACCCTTGAGAAGTATAAGGCTTCTCTTGAGGAAAGCATAGAAGAAACAACAAAGGAAATATACGAGCTGGCAGGAGAAGAATTCAATATCAATTCACCTAAACAGCTTGGAGTTATCCTTTTTGAAAAGCTGGGACTTCATGGTGGAAAGAAGACAAAGACAGGATATTCCACAGCGGCTGAAGTCCTCGAAAGTCTTAAATATGAAAGTCCCATTGTTGAAAAGATACTCTACTACAGACAGATTGCGAAACTTAAGAGTACCTATGCGGACGGACTTTTAGCCGTTATAAATGAAGATGACAGCAGGATATATTCCACATTCAACCAGACCATAACAGCCACCGGAAGAATAAGCTCTACAGAGCCCAATCTTCAGAATATACCGGTAAGGCTTGAGCTTGGAAGGGAATTCAGAAAGGTATTTATCCCCGATGACGGCTACACATTTGTAGATGCTGACTATTCACAGATAGAGCTCAGGGTATTGGCACATATGGCCGATGACGAAACCCTTATAAATGCATTTAAAGAAGGCCAGGATATACACCGTCTTACGGCGTCTCAGGTTTTCAACGTGGACTTTGATAAAGTTACATCCAAGCAGAGAAGTGACGCCAAGGCAGTCAATTTTGGTATAATATACGGTATGGGAGCTTTTTCTCTTGCAAAGGACCTGGGCATTACTAAAAAAATGGCTGAGGACTATATAAAAGGATATTTTGCAAAGTATCCCAATATCAAAAAATATATGGATAAAACCGTAGAAGACGCGGCCGTAAACGGATATGTAAGCACCATATACGGCAGAAGACGCCCTGTACCTGAAATAAATTCAGGAAACTTTAACAGGCGTGCCTTTGGCGAGCGTGTAGCCATGAATATGCCCATACAGGGAAGCGCTGCCGATATAATAAAGATAGCTATGATAAATGTTCATAGAAAAATAAAAGAAATGAATCTTAAGTCAAGGCTCATACTTCAGGTGCACGATGAGCTTCTTATTGAAGCACCTGAAAATGAGGTGGAGACTGTAAAAGAAATGCTTAAAAATGAAATGGAAAATGCGGCCGGCTTGAATGTACCCATGGACGTTGATGTCCACAGCGGAAAAAGCTGGTTTGAGGCAAAATAAATAAGGTGATGAAATGAAAATTATTGGATTAACGGGCGGCACAGGAAGCGGAAAGGGCTTTGTTTCGGAAAGGCTTAAGGCCAGAAAAGCATACGTCATTGACGCCGATGCCGTTGCCCATGAAATAATAGAAAAAGGAAGGCCTGCATATAAGGAAATAGTAGACTATTTCGGCAGTGAGATACTTGACGAAAACGGAAATATATTCAGAAGAAAGCTTGGAAACATAGTGTTTTCGGACAAGGATAAACTTGCTTTTTTAAATTCATGCACTCACAAATACATAAATATGGAAATAATGCGGATAATAGAAGAAGTCAAACCTCAGACCAATGTATATTCAGCCATAATAATAGATGCTCCGCTTCTTGCTGAAGCCGGTCTTGTGGATATTTGTGACGATATTTGGGTCGTATATGCGGACAGCGAAGTAAGAGTAAAAAGAATAATGGAGAGGGATTCCATAAGTGAGGAGCAGGCAAGAAACAGGATTGCGTCTCAAAGGTCCTGGGAAGAGTATAAGGAACTGGGCGCAGTTATTATTGACAACAGTTCCGATGACGAAAATGTCGAAAGGCAGCTGGATGCATTGCTTTAACAAAATAAAACAGGGAGATTATAATGGGAAAAACTAAAAAATTTGCTTTGGCAGCGGTCATTACTATTATCGCTGCACTGCTCTTATATAGATTTTATGTTATTCCGAATATACTTTATCCTACAAAATACAGTGAATATGTTGATAAATATTCGGAAGAATACGGACTTGAAAAAACTGTTGTATATGCAGTGATAAAGGCGGAAAGCGGATTTGATGCCGGAGACCGTTCGCATACAGGCGCAAGGGGACTTATGCAGATAATGCCTGAAACGGGCGAGTGGGCGGCTGAACTTATCGGAATAGAAGAATATGACGCTGAAAAGCTGTATGACCCGGAGACAAATATACATATAGGGTGCTGGTATCTGAGATACCTCCTTGATATGTTTGAAAATAATCTGCCTACGGCTTTGGCGGCGTATAATGCCGGACTGGGAAATGTTTCGAGGTGGCTGGAGGATGCTTCATACAGTGCCGACGGAAGTTCCCTTGATTTGATACCCTATAAGGAAACAGACGGGTATATTGAAAAAACGATGAAATATATTGACGATTACAACAGATATTATGAGGAGCTTTAAAATGAAAAAACTCACAGCGTTTTTATGTATCATTATGTTTGCTGTGACAGGCTGCAGCAAAAATGCGCAGACAAGGACGGTTGAAGGAGAAGTCACGGGGCAGGGTGCCTCCATAGACACCGACACCTCAAATGAGGACTATATTACTATTTCGTCCAATATGGCTAAGACCCTCAATCCTCTGGTAAACTCTGATGAATCGGTGGATGCGGCCTTATCTTTGATGTATGAAAAATTGATAGTCATTGATGAAAGCGGAAAAGCTCAGCCTAATATTGCTGAGAGCTGGACCTTTGATGAAGACGGAAGCACAGCATACATAAATTTGAAGAATAATGTATGTTTTTCAGACGGAACAAGACTTACGGCCTATGATGTGGCATATTCGCTCAAAACTATCGATAATGCGGAAAACTCATATTATAAAAACTGTGTTGATAATATAAAGACATGGTCTGTAACAAGTGATTACAGTATAAGTGTAACTTTTTATGAATCAACGGGAAGAAATATTTACTATCTTGCCATACCTATAATAAGCAGTACTTTCTATGGCGGGGACTATGCGGCAGAAGACGTTAATACGGATACGGCCCTTGGTACAGGATATTATAGATTTGAAAGCTATAAAAAACCTGACAAACTTACTTTGATAGCATCTCTTAACTGCTTCAAAGGAATGGCCGAGGTCAACCGCATTGATGTAATAATGACAAAGGATACCCAGACTAATATAAATCTTTTTTCGCAGGGTATAACCGATATTCTTGCTGCTGACAGTACAGAAGCTGTTGATGCGTCAAGCCAGATAGGGGTAAAGACTACTTCCTATAAAACAAACGAATATGACTTTATTGGATTTAATTTCAATAATGAGATACTTAAGGACAGAAATGTGCGTCAGGCAATAGCCTATGCCATAGATAAGGACAGTATAGTAGAGGGCATATATCTTGGTAATGCTGAAAAGGCATATTCTCCCGTAAGTTCATCATCATGGCTTTATGACAGCTCGGTTTACGGATATGACTATGACCTGTCCGTATCCAAGATGCTTTTAGAGCAGTCGGGCTGGATGTACAGAAGCGGAAGCGATGTAAGGCAGAGCAGTGGAGACAACCCCAAGAAACTCTCTTTAAGTATACTTGTAAACGGTGAAAACAACGAGAGAAAACAGGTAGGAATAAAACTTGCGGAGTCATTAAAAGCCATTGGATTTGAAATCGTACTGGAGACAGTGAATTTCGACACATATAAACAGAGGCTTGAAAACGGAAACTATGATATATTTATAGGCACATGGAATCTTTCACCGGTGGAGGACTATACATTTATGTTTGGTTCACAGGAGCTTAACGGTGAGACAGGAAATCTTATAAATTACAGCAGTGCCAAGATGGACGAATATCTTACGGCCTGCAAAGCGGCTGTAACCGATGAAGATATGATTAGTGCTTATTCGTCTCTGCAAAAATATATATCTCAGGAGCTGCCCTATATCAGCCTTGTATTCAGAAAGTCAAACCTTTATACAAGCTCAAGGATAGAGGGAGATATGACTCCGATGATGTACAGCGTTTATAACGGCATAGAAAAGGTAAAAATCAAGGAATAAAACTGACAGGGGGTAATGGTTTTGTCTGAGATGAGACAGGATATTTTAACCGGAGAATGGGTCATATTTGCCGGAAACAGAATGAAACGTCCCTATGACTTTATAAAAAAGAGTGTCCCTAAAACATCAGATAAAAAGGAATGCCAGTTTTGCCCGGGAAATGAGTATCTTACAACGGCTCCGGTTTATCAGGACGGTATAGACGGCCAGTGGACCATAAGAGCTTTTCCCAATAAATACCCCGCCGTTGACAGTGCCGAGGCGGACGGATGTTCAGACGGAGAGGGACTTTATACAAGTTTCTGCGGAAAAGGCATTCACGAGGTAATAGTAGATACGCCCAATCACCTGGAGATAATAGAAGATTTTGACA
>CABPCX010000180.1 GCA_902406135.1 uncultured Eubacteriales bacterium | reverse complement strand
CATATACACTATGTTTTGACTCTGGTAAGCCTGGCAGACGTATACGAAAAAATGGAGAAGTACGACAGGGCCCTTGAAATACAGAATAAAGCCCTGGAAATAAGACGTGAGCTGTTTGGAGAAATAAACGAGCAGGTATCGGATTCCCTTGTAAACTTAGGCAGAATAAGCCTTAAAAAGGGCGAGATAACCAAGGCGCAGGGCTTTTTTATGCAGGCGCTTATTATGAATAAGGAAATAATCGTGGCCGCAGGGCTTAAGGTAAGGGGCTACGGCGAAAACATAAGGCTTATGGCTGAGGCCTGTGCCGAAGCGGGAGAACTGGATAAGACGGAGCAGTTCTGCTCAAATCTTGCCGAATACAGAAAAAGCGAATACGGCGACAGCCACCCCAAATATGCGGCGGCCCTTTATGACGGCGGCGCCATACTTATGAAAAAGGGATACTATGCCCAGGCCGAAAAATATATGGAAAAGGCGGCAGAGATAACTGAGCTTAAAATGGGAATGGAAACGCCATTCTGCCAGAGAAGTCTCTATGCCTACGGAAAGACCCTTTATGAAAACAAAAAATATTCAAAGGCCGCTGATGTGCTTAAAAAGGCAGGCTCCGTATGGAAAAAATATTCCGATGATACGGATACCCTTGTGAAGATAATGTTCCTTCAGGCAAAGACCCAGTATATGCTGGGATTCCCTCAAAAGGCTGCGGAAGTGACCCTCAGGGCGGGAGGAATTGCCTCAAGAAATTCAAAGGACGGTTATGCTGACCTTATGACCGGAGAGATGACTGACTATGCCCGAATTATGATAAAGGGCGGAGACTCCAGGAAGGCCTTTGACGAGCTTGAAAAAATAAGTTCCGTTGCGGAAGGAAGCAAAAAGGAGATACAAAGGGAATACCTCAGGGCGTCGGCGGAAGCTGCCTATGGAGCAGGAAACTACGCGGCTGCCTCAGAAAGAGCGAAAAAGGTATATGCCAATGATGATAATGCGGACAAAGCGGAAAAAGCGGCGGACGGCATACTTACATCAAAGGCGCTGACAGCCTTAAAAAGATTTGAGGAATCCGATGAAATACTTGCTGACATTAAGGAAATACTTTCAAAAGACAACGACCTTTATATAAAATTTGCGGCAGAGACCTACTGCCTGTCCGGCGTAAACCAGTTTTCAAGGGGGAAATTTGAAGAAGCCGACAGTGACTTTACAAAGGGTCTTGAGGAAGCGAAGGCAAGGGAAAACCTTCCCGTTTCCGAATATACCGCATACTTAAAAATGGCGGCACAGGCAGCGGAAAAAACCAATGCCCTTGTGAAAGCCATAGAAAACTTAAGCGAGTGTGCCCTTATTATCCGCAGGGACAGCGGAGAAGGCAAAGAGTTTGCCGATATACTTTATAAGGCGGCGGGCCTTTACTGCGTGCAGGAAAGATATGAGGACGCTGTCACCATGTATGATAAAGCGGCGGCAATATATTCACAGTTTTACGGTGAAAAATCCGAGCAGTATGTGGATACATTGTATGAAAGCTGTCTGTCTCTGTTTAAGGCTAAAAAATATGCCGAGACGGCGGAAAGAATAGAAAAACTTCAGCCCGTTGAATATAGGAAAAATGAGTTTAACAGTCTTTTGAGCGATTCCTATAAGGCGTCAAAGGCCGTCGGAAAACTTATTAAACTTAAATTCGGCGGAAAGAAATAAAAAATATTTAAAAATAAGCAGAAATAAGTGAAAAATAAGTAAAAGCTGTGTTGACAGCACAATTTAACTGTGTTATCATAATTGAGTGTGTTCAGCCGCTCGAAGAGGTTTGAAATTTCGGAAAGGTCCGGAATACCGTATTCGGCGAGTAAATTGCGAGGAGGTGTCTATATGTACGCAATTATCGAGACAGGTGGAAAACAGTACAAAGTATCCGAAGGTGACGTAATCAAAGTTGAGAAGCTTGCTGTAGAAGCAGGAACAGCTTACGCATTCGACAAGGTTCTTGTTGTTGCTGGTGACAACGGTGTTTCTGTAGGTGCTCCCTATGTTGAGGGCGCTAAGGTAGCCGCTACTGTAATCGGTGACGGAAAGGCTAAAAAGGTTGTAATCTACAAATACAAATCTAAAAAAGGCTTCCACAAGAAAAGAGGCCACAGACAGCCTTACACAATGCTCAAGATTGATTCAATCGCTCTTTGATTATTATGATTCGTGTAAATGTATTTCGTAATAAAACAGGAGATATTTGCGGATTTCGTCTAAAGGGACATGCTGATTTTGCAGAGGCAGGAAGTGACATCGTCTGCTCCGCTGTGTCGGTGCTTACGATAAATACGATAAACTGTATCGAACTTTTCACCAAAGCAAAATTTGAATGTAAAACCGATGAAAATAAAGGCGGATATCTGAGCTTTGCGCTTTCGGAAACGAAGGACGGCAGAGCAGACAAAGATGCACAGCTTCTTTTGAAGACTATGCTCAATGGATTAAGCGATATCGAAAAAGAATATGGCTTGTATATATCGATAAACGAGGAGGTGCGCTAACATGTTAAAATTAAACCTTCAGCTTTTCGCTCATAAAAAAGGTATGGGTTCTACAAAGAACGGCCGTGATTCCAAATCAAAGAGACTTGGTGCTAAACGTGCTGACGGACAGGTTGTTAGAGCCGGCAATATCTTATATACACAGAGAGGAACAAAAATCCATCCCGGTAACAATGTAGGCATCGGCGGAAACGATTCACTTTTTGCCCTCATTGACGGACGTGTAAAATACGAAAGAAAAGGCAGAGACAAGAAACAGGTTTCTGTTTATCCCGTAGAAACAGTTGAAATAGCGGAATAATCAATGATGAAGGTTTCAAATGAATAATTTGAAACCTTCTTTTGTCTTAGGCCGACCAAAGTCTTACAAAAAAGACCAGTGTTATTGGCCGTTTATGATGATTTTAGTGAGCTTATGGCAATACTTACTGTTTGAGAGGTGAATGATATGTTTGTAGATAGAGTCAAGATTCATATAAAAGGCGGAGACGGCGGAGACGGATGTGTTTCCTTTTATAGAGCAAAATATATCACCCATGGCGGACCCGACGGCGGAGACGGCGGAAAGGGCGGCAGCGTGATTTTTGTAGGCGATGAAAATATGAATACTCTTATGGATTTCAGATTCAAGAGAATGTTCAAGGCTGAGCCCGGACAGCCCGGCGGAAAGAGAAACCGCTTCGGCAAGGACGGCCAGAGCATCGTCATAAAGGTTCCCAAAGGAACTGTTATCAGAGAGGCTTCTACCAATAAGATAATGGCCGATATAACCAAAAACGGCGAGGAAAAGGTCCTCATCAAAGGCGGAAAGGGCGGCAGAGGAAACCAGCACTTTGCAACCCCCACAAGACAGGCTCCCAGATACGCCGAAAGAGGCCAGAAATCCAGGGAATATGACGTTATCCTTGAGCTTAAGCTTATTGCCGACGTAGGCCTTATAGGATTCCCCAATGTAGGAAAATCCACATTCCTTTCCATGGTAACAAACGCTAACCCTAAAATAGCCAACTACCATTTCACAACTCTTTCACCTAACCTTGGTGTGGTGCAGATGAATACGGGAGATGACTTTGTACTTGCGGACATCCCCGGAATTGTTGAGGGAGCAAGCAAGGGTGTAGGACTTGGACTGGACTTTTTAAGACACGTAGAAAGAACAAAGGCGTTTATACATGTGGTTGATGCCGCTGCCATTGAAGGCGGAGACCCTGTAGAAGACATAAAGAGAATAAATAACGAGCTTTACGAATATAATCCCGAGCTTATGAAACGTCCGCAGGTAATTGCGGCCAATAAGACCGATATTCCTGGCTCTGAAGAAAACGTGGAGAGACTTAAGGAAGCCTTTGAAAAGGACGGCATTAAGGTAATTCCCATTTCGGCCGCCACAAACAGAGGTCTTACCGAAGTTATCGACGAGATAAGCAAAATACTCAAGAATTATCCCGAGGATATCATCTTTGAGGAAGAGTATGAAGAGTTTGACGACGTGGCTGCAGGAAACGAGCCATTTGAAATTGAAATTTTCGACGGCAACTACTATGTAGTAACAGGTGTAGGTGTTGAAAAGATGATGGGATATACAAATCTCGATGCGGAAAAAGGCTTTGCATTCTTCCAGAAGTATCTCAGAGAGAAGGGCATCATAGCCGCTCTCGAGGAAAAGGGCATAAAAGAGGGAGATACCGTAAGGATATACGACCTGGAGTTCACATACTACAAATAAGATATTTAAACCGCGCACAAAAGCGCGGTTTTATTTTGCCGGTTAAAAGGGACGAAGGCGTAAAACAAAAGAATTTCTTAATAATATGGAAATCTGTTCCAAATGGCTGATGCTGTATGTTAAAATGACCATGTAACAATAAATATTTTAACGGAGGATATGGAGGGATATTATGAAGAAGTTATTATGCGCAGCAGCTGCGGCGGTAATGGTGATATCATCTACAGTTGTTCCCGCGGCCGGCCAGGAAAAGTACTCAGCACAGACAAGACCTGACTTTACAA
>CABPCX010000179.1 GCA_902406135.1 uncultured Eubacteriales bacterium | reverse complement strand
TCCGTTTGATAAGGAGCAAGCCCCCTCTTTCTTATAGCATTCGCCACAGGCCTTGCATGGTCCTATATTCATTCTTCCCGCATCAAATCTTACAATATTATTTTCAGCTGATACAGCTCCGTCAATAAATGCGTCCGCAAGGCGGTCACTGTTACCGTCAACTCTCGGGCTTCCCGTAATAACAAGAACATTCTTACCGGACATATTTTTCATCTCCAAATCAAAATAATCTGACTTAATCATTATATCAGTTTATTTTTATATTGTAAATAACACCAATTTTTTCTTATTTTAAACATAAATAAAAGACTGTGGCAGTATATAAACCACAGTCTTATGATTTTTCAAGATACGGCTAACTTTTCTTTATTAAGCCTTTCAGTAAAGCGTTTTATTCTGTTAACAGCTTCCTTGAGGTTATCCAGACTGGTTGCATAGGATATTCTTATATGTCCTTCACCATATTCTCCAAAAGATGTTCCCCATGCAAGGGCAACACCTTCTTCGTCAAGGAGCCTGTCAGCAAATTCCTTGCTGCTAAGTCCAAATGAAGAAATATCAGGGAAAGCATAAAACGCACCTCTGGGAAGTTTACAGCTTATGCCTTCTATTTTATTTAGAGCATCCACAAGCCAGTCTCTTCTCTTTTTGAATTCAGCCCTCATTTCATCCACAGAATCCTGAGGTCCTGTAAGTGCTTCAATGGCTGCCATTTGAGTAAATGAACATGTACATGATACTGAATTTACCATTATCATTTCAAACTGTTTTATTATATCCTTATTGGCAATACAGTAGCCTATTCTCCAGCCTGTCATGGCATAACTTTTTGAAAATCCGTCAAGCACCAGTGTCCTGTCTTTAAATTCAGGCAGTGACGCTATAGAAAAAGCCTTGCCTTAAAAAACAAGCCTGTCATATATCTCATCGGATAAAATGAATATGTCTGGTCTGTCCTTAAGTATTTCAGCCATAGCCAGAATATCTTCTTTTTCAAATACTCCTCCTGTAGGATTACAGGGGCTGTTAATTATAATAAGCTTTGTTTTCGGTGTAATAAGGCTCTTAAATTTTTCTATATCAAGTCTGAAGTTATTATCTGCCGTAATGGGCAGCGGCACCGGAACCCCCTCTGCAAATTTTATGCAGCTTTCATATATAGGGAATCCGGGGTTAGGATATATAACTTCATCACCGGGTCTTACCAGAGTGAGCATTGTAAAGAACATGGTAGGTTTTCCACCGGGCACAATTGCGATATTTTCAAAGTCAGCATCAACATTTTTATATTTTTTTGCATACTCTGCCACTGTCTTTCTAAGTTCATTATATCCTAATGTGGGACCATATCCTGTATATCCCTGTGCCATAGCTTTATCAGCGGCTTCCATAATATTTGAAGGAGTCTGGAAATCAGGCTGGCCGATTTCAAGATGTATCACATCTATACCCTTTTCTTCCAAAGCCTTTGCCTTTGAAAGAATGGCAAAAGCTGATTCTCCGTTAAGTCTGCTTACTCTTTCTGCTATATATGATGGTGTTGTACTGTATTCCTGCATAAAATTCCTCCTGTCACGGACAAATGTTTTTCGTATATTTTAAAGATTATATCATAGATTTAAAAAATTTCAACACCAAAATAAAATTTGTATTCTAATTTTAATATAAAATTTCATTGACTATTATTTTTGTATGTAAATGAATCATCGACTTATTTCTCACGCTGTGATAAAATAAGGTAGAATCGTTCATAAGGTAGATTTTGCAATATTGGTGGAGGAAATATATTATGGAAAAACTTACAAGAACAGATTTATTTCTTAAACTTGCTGAGCCCAATGAAAAAGGAGAAAGCAGATGGGTCGATGTATCTGAATTTGTAGGCGAATATGCCAGATTGAAGTTCGGAAACGGTGCTTCCTGGGTCAGAAAAGAATCCACCCTTGCTAAAAAATATATAATCGAATTTGATAAAAGCCAAACTCCCGGAAACGGCATAGACAGAATCCGTCTAAACGGATTCAACGATAACGATTTTTCACAGCATATAAATGCTGAAATAAAAAGAATAATAAAATCTCAGAGATGTGTTGTTTTAGGCACTTCAAATCCTGAGGTAGACCATAAAAACGGAATGAAAAACGAGTCCCGTGTAATGCGCAACGAGGAACAGCGCCTGTCTGATTTTCAGCCCTTAAGCAAGGCCGCAAATGATGCTAAAAGGCAGTTTTGTAAGGAATGCAGGCGCACCGGCATACGCTTTGATGCCAAAAATCCCGGCTATCCCATGTCCTATTATGCCGGAGGAAGAACCCACAACTTTGAAGAAGATGCCTGTGTGGGCTGCTACTGGTATGACCCTCTGGAGTTTAAAAGACATCTTACGGAAAAGAAGGACTGACCTTAGAAAGTAGCTTACATATAAAAAGGCCTGCCGCATTTTTGCAGCAGGTCTTTAATTATTACTTTTTTTACTTTTTTACTTTTTTAAATACCATTATATATTCATGCTTAAATATATAAAAATCACTGGCAAGGGCTCTATAGCGCCATATTGCCCTCTGGTTTGACTTGCCCTTTGTTTCCTCAAAGTTTTTTACTATTATGGCCTTTAACTTAAAGCCCCTTTCCAAAAACAGCTCCATACAGTTAAATCCCAGCGGCACAAGCTCGCTTTTGGCATATTTGTCACCAATTACAACTGCACAGTATCTGTCTTTTTCAAGGTGTTTACACGTATTATCTATTATTTCTCCGAATCCCGATAAAAAATCATCTTTAGTCTGGGCATTTGATAAGTCGTCAGGGTCATCGGAAAAATTAATTATATCCCAGTACGGAGGATGAAAAATGACAAACTGAAAATTTTTTATGCCTATCTGCTCTTTTATATTTTCAATATTTATATTCCTGCTGTCGCCAGCATATACTTTGCTCAAAACTCCGTCTTTCTTCTCCGTTTCGATTCTGTTTACGGCATCTTCTGCTACGGTTTTCTGTAATTCTATCCCGACGGAATTTCTTTCAAGTCTTAAGGCCTCTATTAAAGATGTTCCGCTTCCCATAAACGGGTCCAGTATCCAGTCACCTTTTTTCGTATATCTTCTAAACAGCTGGTTTGGTATCTGAGGCACAAAATTTCCGTGATATTTACCGCTGTGTGCTCCAGAGTTATCACGTCTGTCAATTATCCAAAGAGTATCCGTAGATATATCTTCGTACTCTTTCCACCTCTTCATATCCAAATCATTATATTTTGCCATATCAAACTCTCCGTAAAATCATACTTACTTTTTTATAAGACAGTGCAGATATTCAGTAGTCGAATCGCTTTTATGATTTCTGTTTTCCTTTTTATCCGCTCTGAAACGTTTATATTCCTGAGTAAACATCTCATACTGTCCATATTTCTCCATAATCTCTCTTATGGTCTCAAAGCTCATCAGACCCTCATTATTATAGCTTAAAAATATGTATTTAAAATCCGCATTTTTTATGAGACTGTCAAAGGCATCTTCAACCGTACGTTTTGAACAAAACAGACTTTTCTGCTCCTTATAGTCCCTTAAGCCGGTTTTTCCCTTCAGCTTTGGATTGTCATACCTGGCTATGGTCTCTAACACATGATAATTTGTGCAGTACTGCCTTGCATTATAGGGAGGGTCAAGATAAAGCACATCACCCTTTATTTTTGATATAAGGACATTTATATCTTCATTATATACTTTTCCCTGTTCATTTCCATCTATTATAGGTAGCATTTCAAGCACAAATTCCTTTGCCGCTGACTTTTTTATATGCTTAAGAAACGCACCGTATACAGATGCCGTATTGGCATATTTATCAATGGAATTAATAAGGCTTGCAAGAAAATAATAATACTGGCTGTCGGAAATCTGTTTTGTGCTGTAAAGATTTTCAAGCTCAATTCTTATGGCGTCGCACTTTCTTCCGTTATAGTCCGAAAAATAATTTCTTCCGCTTCCTGACCCAAGACAATAGTTATTAAATATGAATCCGTCAACACCCTCAAGAGAGTTTAAATGCTCCAGCAGGGATATATCTATGGGCGAATGGTTTTCTATAAAATGTTTATTAAGTATGTAGCTGTAGTACTGTATGTCATTGGATATTACAGTGCATCCCTTTTTCTTAAACGTATATCCTACAACTCCCGTACCTGCAAAAAGGTCCGCAAAAACATAGGGTGTTCCGCTTTTATATCCCGTAACATTTTCAATACTGCTTTCCAAAAAATCTATAAGCGATAACTTTGAACCTATATAATTCATAGTGTTTCCTTTCATTATATAAACTCTTAAATATATTTGTAATTTTCAAGTCCTGTCCGCAAAAAAACATACAGGCTTCAAATATTCGTTAAAATCCAAGTGTATTTCAACACTCGGCAGTCTATTCAATTGTACTATAAAAATAGTTTAATAACAATTTTTTTATAGTCAAGGGCCAATATAATCAGACAATTTAATTTTAAAATAATATCCGTACATAAACAAAGAGGCTCCGGCCATTTTACTGGCCAAAGCCTCCTGCACCTAGTCA
>CABPCX010000178.1 GCA_902406135.1 uncultured Eubacteriales bacterium | reverse complement strand
TAAAATGACAGACAAATTTTACAACGAAAATTTTATTTGACAAAAACTTAAAAAAATTTTGCTAAATTTTTTTTAATGATAATAAATAATGTATACAATCTATAGAAGTTTTTCAAAGTTTGCAAAATAATATTGATTTAGTTATTTTTACTGTTTAAAATTAATACTTAAGTTGAATTTTAATTCTTCTTGTGAAAGGGGAGTGCATAAAATGCAGGAACAGAATATTAAGGAATTTAAAAGAGTCCTTGTCGCTAACCGAGGAGAGATTGCGATAAGGGTTTACAGAGCGCTTAATGAGCTTGGAATACAGTCTATCGGTATTTTCTCAAAAGAGGACAAATATTCCGCTTTCAGAACAAAGGCTGACGAAAGCTACAGACTTAATCCCAATAAAGGCCCCATAGACGCTTATCTGGATATAGACGAGATAATCAAGATAGCAAAGGAAAGAAATGTCGATGCTATCCACCCCGGCTACGGATTCCTTTCAGAAAATCCTGAGTTTGTTGAAGCCTGTGAGAAAAACGGAATAACATTCATCGGACCCACTGTTGCTACAATGAACGCAATGGGAGACAAAATATCTTCAAAACAGATAGCTATAAAATGCGGAGTTCCCATTATTCCGGGTGTTGACCATGCTCTTAAATCACTTGAAGAAGTAATGCAGATAGCAGATAAAATAGGCTATCCTGTTATGCTCAAAGCTTCAAACGGCGGCGGCGGACGCGGTATGAGAATCGTTAACAGCGCCGAAGATATGCCTAAAGAGTTTGAAGAAGCTAAAAACGAAGCTAAAAAGGCTTTTGGTGATGACAAGATATTCATTGAAAAATATCTTAAGAGCCCTAAACATATAGAAGTACAGGTTATGGGAGATAAGCACGGAAACGTTATCCATCTCTATGACCGTGACTGTTCAGTACAGAGACGTCATCAGAAGGTAGTTGAATACGCTCCTGCTGATTCAATCAGCCTTGCAACAAGAGAAAAAATATTTGCAGACGCTGTAAAACTTTCAAAGTTTGTTGGATACAGCAACGCAGGTACACTTGAATTCCTTGTTGATGCCGATGAAAACTACTACTTTATCGAAATGAACCCCCGTATCCAGGTTGAGCATACAGTAACTGAAATGGTAACAGGCGTTGACCTTGTTACAACACAGATACTTGTAGCAGAAGGATACAGCCTTTTCTCAGAAAAGGTAGGCATAAAGTCACAGGAAGACGTTCAGTGCAACGGCCATGCAATCCAGCTCAGGGTTACAACAGAAGACCCCACTAACAACTTCCTTCCTGACACAGGAAAGATTACAGTATACCGTTCACCTGCCGGAAACGGTATAAGACTTGACGGTGGTAACGTATTCACAGGCGCTGAAGTAATGCCTTACTACGACAGCCTTCTTGTTAAGATAATCGCTTATGACCGTACATTTGAAGGTACTGTAAGAAAATGCGTAAGAGCCCTTAAGGAAACAAGAATAAGAGGCGTAAAGACAAATATTCCTTTCCTTATCAATGTGGTTCAGAGCAAGGTGTTTGAAGAAAGAAAATGTACAACAACATTCATCGAAGAAACACCCGAACTTTTCAATATTGCTAAATCAAAGGACAGAGCGTCAAAGATTGCCGAATTTATCGGTAATAAGATTGTTAACGAGTCAAAGGGTGAAAAGCCTGACTTTGGCCCCATCGCTCCTCCTAAATATAATAAAGATATGCCCGTTTACGGAGCAAGAGATGAGTTCCTTAAACTTGGTGCAGAAGGATTCACAAAGAAGATTCTTAACGATAAGAAACTCTATGTAACAGATACTACAATGCGTGACGCTCATCAGTCACTTGTTGCTACACGTTTCCGTACAAAGGACCTTGTAACAGCCGCACCCGCTGCAAATACTGTACTCAGAAATGCATTCTCAGCTGAAGCATGGGGCGGAGCTACATTCGACGTTGCATACAGATTCCTTAAAGAATCTCCCTGGGTAAGACTTGAACAGCTCAGAAAGGCTATGCCTAATACACTTATCCAGATGCTTCTCAGAGCTTCAAACGCAGTAGGATACAAAAACTACCCTGATAATGTTGTTGCTAAATTCATTGAAGTTTCAGCAGAAAGAGGAGTAGACGTATTCCGTATATTCGACTCACTCAACTGGATTGAAAATATGAAAATGCCAATTGAGGAAGCTCTTAAGACAGGAAAAATCGTTGAGGGTACTATCTGCTACACAGGCGATATAATGAGCCCCGACGAAAAGAAATATACAATTGATTACTATATCAAGAAAGCAAAAGAGATTGAAAGTCTTGGATGCCACATCTTTGCAATCAAGGATATGGCAGGACTTCTTAAGCCCTATGCTGCTAAGATGCTCTTTACAGAACTTAAGAAAGAGCTTAACATACCTGTTCATCTTCATACACACGATACAACAGGAAACGGCGTATCTACAGTACTTATGGCAGCCGAAGCAGGCGTTGATATAGTTGACCTTGCCATTGAGTCAATGTCATCTGTAACAAGCCAGCCTTCAATGAACTCTGTTGTATATGCTCTTAAGGGAACAGAAAGAGACACTGGTCTTGACCCTGATGAACTTAAGGAATTAAGCCGTTACTATGAAGACGTAAGAAAGGTATACGGCGGTTTCGAGAGCAAGATGCAGACACCCAGCACAGAGATTTATAAGTATGAGATACCCGGAGGACAGTATTCAAACCTTAGATTCCAGGTAAAAGAGATGGGTTCTGCCGATGACTTTGAAGAAATCAAAGAGCTTTACAAACAGTCAAACGAACTCTTTGGAAACATCGTAAAGGTTACACCTTCATCAAAGGTAATCGGTGACTTTGCTATCTTTATGCAGAAAAACGGTCTTACAAAAGACAATATCTTTGAAAAGGGCAAAGACCTTTCATATCCTGAATCTGCTGTAGAATACTTCAAAGGCCTTGTAGGAAGACCTGACGGAGGATTCCCTGAAGAACTTTCAAAAATAGTTCTTAAGGACCAGAAACCTATCGAAGGCAGAGCCGGAGAACTTCTTGAGCCAGCTGATTTTGAAAAAATGGGCGACGAGCTTATGGAGAAGTTCAACTTTGACAATGTAAATATAAGAAACATACTGAGCTATGCTCTTTATCCTAAAGTATATGATGATTACTGCACACATCTTCAGCACTACAATGATGTATCAAGACTTGACAGCCACGTATACTTCTACGGACTTAAGAAGGGCGAAGAAACAGTCCTCAGAATCGGCGAAGGAAAGGCTATCACTATCAAATACATTGATATGACTGACCCTAACGAAGACGGTTACAGAACTCTCACATTTGAAATCAACGGAATAATGAGAGAGGTATCCATACTGGATAAGAGCCTTGAGGTAAAGAGCGACAGAAAGCTCAAAGCCGAGAAGAACAACCCCGCCCATCTTGGTTCGCCAATCCCCGGAACGGTAAGCAAGATATTCGTAAAAGAGGGCGACAGGATAGAAAAGAACACTGTTATTATGAAGATGGAGACGTCCGTTCTCTCGAAGATTTCAGGCTTTGTGGATAAGATCTATGTCGTTGAGGGAAGCTCAGTCAACCAGGATGAACTCCTTGTTTCCTTCAAGGTCGACGATAACCAGAAGGACTGAGAAAAACAAAACTAATAACAGACATTTTTTGAAAGCCCGCGAAAGCGGGCTTTTTGTCGTTGTATAATAGGTGAATAAAGTTATATATGGGTTGCTTATTGACATAATTATACATTAATGTTATTATTAATACATAATCTTATACTATTTAATGTTGTCGTTATATTTTTATAAGGGGCTGACTTGCAATGAAAAAGAGAGTCTTCTTAGTTTCCATAATAATTTCGCTGACTATGTCAATACCTGCATATGCAGGCACGGCAAATTATTACATTGCGGCAATATATAACAAAATACTTACCGATTATTTGGTTCAGGGAATGACAATACAAAATTCCATAAAAAGAGTAATAATGAGTTCTGGACTTAAAGAAGAATTGATTGAAAAAAATATTATAACTTCTAACCCGGAAGATGTCGGATATGTTTTGGATACATATACTCAGATAAATGATTGCGAGATTGAGTATGTAAATGGTGACGATTCACAGATAACCGCGTACATTACAGAAAATGTGGATCCTAATTTTGATGAAAGTCTATTTGAAAAAAAGGAAATAAAAACTATCTCAGGAGACGACAGCGATATGATAGTAACATATCGATATAAATTAGGCGATGTTGTTTCAGATTTTGGATATAACATAAATATTACGGATTTTAAAGCGATAAGCTACAAAAAGACAGGAGTAAGTTTATATGATTATAATGAACCTTTGTTATATTCTGTTGAAGAGATAAAAAAAGATAAGCTTGAAAGGTTTAACGCAAAGAAAGCAAATAGTACAGAAGACATTGTAGAGCAGGACATTAGTGTAAAATTTGATTCAAAAGACAAAAAGTATGTATATTTCATTGATACTGTATATGAAACTGAAGATGGAGGGATTTACAGCGTTAGAATAGAATGCTGATTTTAGCGGAACATTATACAGAGAATAAATAATATCTTAAATATATATAAATAATTTGTTGATCTTTAGCCCGCGAAAGCGGGCTTTT
>CABPCX010000177.1 GCA_902406135.1 uncultured Eubacteriales bacterium | reverse complement strand
TTAGAATGATATGTTATGCCAATGCCCAGGATATGGTTATTGGTGTTGAAAAGGGGGAGCAGGAGAAAACTCTTGCAAAGGGATACAATTATATCAATTATGATAAATTTGCCTCTCTGCCCGTTGTAGGTACCGGAGGAGCCGGCAGTTATGAAGCCTATGAGGAAGAGATACTAAAGCTTGCGCCCGATGTAATATTTGCGGCATATACAGAAGATTTAGCTGATGACCTGCAGAAGAAAACAGGCATTCCCGTAGTTGTAATTACCTATAACGGGGGAATGTTTGACGAAAAACTTTACCAGTCAATGGAGCTCATAGGAAAAGTACTGCATAAGGAAGAAAGATGCACGGAAGTCGTTAATACTCTTAAGGGCTGGCAGAAAGACCTGGCCGAAAGGACAGCCGATATAAAAGACTCAGAAAAACCCCGTGTATTTACAGGAGCCTGCTCATTTAAAGGTGGCCACGGTATAGAAGGCACATATACTAATTTTCCTCCTTTTACAGCCATCGGAGCGTTAAATGTGGCAGATGAGTTAAGTGATAAGGTAGGAGGAGTAATTGTTGATTTGGAGCAGATAGCCGTATGGGACCCTGACTATATATTCCTTGACCCTAACAATATGCAGCTTGTAAATGACGACTATGCCGTAAACAAAGACTTTTATGATTCTCTTACTGCCGTAAAAGAGGGCAGAGTATATGCCCAGGTGGCCTATAACTGGTATACAACCAATGTTGAGACTGCGGTTATAGATGCCTACTATGCGGGAAAGGTCATATTCCCTGAACAGTTTGCGGATATTGATATTGAGACAAAGGCAAATGAAATATATACAACTCTTTTAGGCAAAGAAGCTTCAACATACTACAAGGATATGACCGAAAACGGACTTGCCTGGAAACAGCTTAAAATCGGTGAAGAATTATGATAAATTATGCAAAATCATCTTCCGATGATACGGTTTACAAATCATATATAAGACGTAAAAAATACATTATCCTCCTTGTATTTTTGATGTGCCTGGCGGTTGGATTGTTTTCCCTCTGCTCGGGCTCATCAGGGCTGACACTCTCCCGGATATTCTCCTGCTTTCTTGGAAAAGGAGATGCTATGACTAATTCAATAGTATTTAATATAAGGATGCCGAGAATAGTTACGGCTGTGCTTGTCGGAATACTGCTGGCAATGTCGGGAAGTGTAATGCAGAGCGTCCTGCGTAATCCCCTTGCCTCAGCTTCTACGCTGGGCGTATCGCAGGGCGCTTCATTCGGAGCTACCATAGGAATTATATGTCTTGGTGCGGGAATGCAGGGAACATCATCTTCAGCCAGTGCCATAACAATATATGACCCTGCTGTTGTTGTGGGGTGCGCCTTTGTCGGCGGAATAATTTCCGCTGTTATAATTTTGGCACTGTCAAAATATAAGACCATGAAACCCAGCTCCATGGTACTGGTCGGTGTTGCCCTCAGCTCTCTTTTTAACGGCGGTACAACACTGGTACAGTATTTTGCAGATGATGTTCAGGTGTCTGCCGTTGTTTTCTGGACTTTCGGAGACCTGGGAAGAACCAGCTGGAAAGAAATAGGAATACTTCTGGTTACGGCGGTTTTGATGTTCATATTTTTTATGCTCAACCGCTGGAATTACAACGCCATGGAAAGCGGTGCGGATACTGCAAAGAGTCTTGGAGTAAATGTGGACAGAGTTATGATTATAAGTATGCTGGCGGCATCCTTTGCAGCCTCTGTAGCTGTAGCCTTCGTAGGCATAATAAGCTTTGTGGGCCTAATTGCGCCCCATATGATAAGAAAATTTATAGGCAGTGACTACCGCTACCTGCTTCCGGCATCGGCGCTTATGGGTGCTCTGCTCCTGCTTTTAAGCGATACATTCGGCAGACTGATTGTGGCGCCCGTAATACTGCCCATAGGAGCAATAACATCATTTTTAGGTGCGCCTATGTTTTTATATCTTCTGTTTAAAGGAGCCGGTTCAAAATGATAAAAATAAAGAATTTGAGCTTTTCATACGGAGAAAAAAATATACTTGATAAAATATCCTTTGACTTGAATCAAGGGCTGTCGCTGGCCGTTTTGGGCAACAACGGTGCAGGAAAAAGCACTATGATAAAATGCATTAACAAAATATTAAAGCCTCAGGAAGGCTCTGTATATATTGATTTCAAAGACCTAACGGAGCTGGATATTTCATCTCTGGCCCGTCAGATGGCTTATGTGGCACAGAAAAACGAAATATCTGACTGTACGGTTTATGACGCTGTACTGCTTGGAAGAAAGCCGTACATAAAGTGGAAAATAACCGAAAATGACCACAAGGTCGTAAAACGTGCCATTGAAACCATGGAGCTTCAGGCTTTTGAGATGAGAAATATATCCGAGCTGAGCGGAGGAGAGCTCCAAAAGGTAATGTTAGCCAGGGCTTTGGCTCAGGAGCCTAAACTGCTTCTTTTGGACGAACCTACCAGCTCCCTTGACCCGAGAAACCAGTACAGTGTTATGAGACAGATATGCAGGATAAGCAAAAGCGAAAACATAGCCGTAATAGTTATAATCCATGACCTGAATCTTGCAATGAGGTACTGTGACAGATTTTTGTTTTTGAAGGACGGAAAAATTTTCTCTTACGGTGGACAAGAAATTATGACAAAAGCCTGTCTGGAGTCCGTTTATGAAATGGCTTTTGATATAATTGACTATAACGGAACAAAAGTTTCCATACCGTGTCCGTCAAATATCAACTGGAAATAGTTAGTTTTGACTGAAATTTTGTTTATGCTGACTTAAGAAATAAGTTGACATGATTTTTTTGTGTGATATAATAATCATTGTTCAAAGCGTTGATGAGACGAGTAAATTGTAAGATGTTTTTTCAGAGAGCGGCGCCTAGGCTGGAAGCGCTGTAAAACTTTACTTTTGAAAACTACCTCGGAGCGGCCCCAATCCGGCCCGTTGATTACGTTACAATCATTTAATTAAGTGGTTTTTACAGCAATTAGGGTGGAACCGCGGGAGATAACTCTCGTCCCTTTATTATTTTAAGGGACGGGATTTTTTTATACCCATCCCCAAAATCTTAAAATGATTGAAAGGAGAAAACACTATGATTAAAGTAACTTTAAAAGACGATGTTGTAAAAGAATATAACGAAGGAATTTCAATCCTTGAAATCGCAAAGGATATCAGCGAAGGCCTTGCAAGAAATGCATGCTGCGGTATCGTAAACGGCGAAGTTGAGGACTTAAGATACGCTGTAAATGAGGATGCAAAAGTTGAAATCTGTACTTTTGATTCTCCCGAAGGAAAGAGAGCTTTCCGCCACACAGCATCACACGTTATGGCTCAGGCCATCAAGAGACTTTATCCCGATACAAAGCTTGCCATCGGACCTTCAATCGATGACGGTTTCTACTATGATTTCGACAGAGAAAAGGCTTTCACACATGAAGAGCTCGAAGAAATCGAAAAAGAAATGAAGAAAATCGTTAAGGAAGATATTCCCCTTGAAAGAGTTGAACTTCCCAGAGATGAAGCTATCAAATTTATGGAAGAAAAGGGCGAACCTTACAAAGTTGAACTTATTAAAGACCTTCCTGAAGATGCGGTTATTTCTTTCTATAAGCAGGGAGAGTTTACAGACCTCTGTGCAGGACCTCACCTTATGAGCACAAAGCCCATCAAAGCATTCAAGCTTATGAGCGTTGCCGGTGCATACTGGAGAGGAAACGAAAAGAACAAAATGCTTTCACGTATTTACGGTACAGCATATACAAAGGCATCAGACCTTGAAGCATACCTCAATATGCTTGAAGAAGCAAAGAAACGTGACCACAGAAAACTCGGAAAAGAACTTAAACTTTTCGCACTTCTTGATGAGGGTCCCGGATTCCCCTTCTTCCTTCCCAACGGTATGATAATCAAGAACACACTTATCGACTACTGGCGTGAAATCCATAAAAAAGCCGGCTATGTTGAAGTTTCAACACCCATCATTCTTTCAAGACAGCTTTGGGAAAACAGCGGCCACTGGGATCACTACAAAGACAATATGTATACAACTGTTATAGATGATCAGGACTTTGCGGTTAAACCTATGAACTGCCCCGGCGGTATGCTTATCTATAAACAGGAAATGCACTCATACAGAGACCTTCCTTTAAGAGTAGGCGAACTTGGTCTTGTTCACAGACATGAAAAATCAGGTGCTCTCCATGGTCTTATGAGAGTTAGATGCTTCACACAGGACGATGCTCATATTTTCATGACAGAAGACCAGATAAGAGACGAAATCAAGGGTGTTGTAAACCTTATCGACAGCGTATATAAACTCTTTGGATTCAAATATCATGTAGAACTTTCAACACGTCCCGAGGACAGTATGGGAAGCGATGAAGCTTGGGAAAAGGCTACAGACGGTCTTAGAGGCGCCCTTGAAGATATGGGAATCGACTATGTTGTAAACGAAGGCGACGGAGCTTTCTATGGTCCTAAAATCGACTTCCACCTTGAGGACTCCATCGGAAGAACATGGCAGTGCGGTACAATCCAGCTTGATATGCAGATGCCTGAACGTTTCGACCTTGAATATATAGACAAAGACGGCACAAAGAAACGTCCCGTTATGATTCATCGTGTATGCTTCGGCTCAATCGAAAG
>CABPCX010000176.1 GCA_902406135.1 uncultured Eubacteriales bacterium | reverse complement strand
TAAAATCTCTGGAGGCACTTATTATGAATATAGTTTTACACGAGCCCGAAATACCTCAGAATACAGGCAATATATCCAGAACCTGTGCAGTTACACATTCTACACTGCATCTTATTAAGCCGCTGGGCTTTTCGGTTGACGATAAATATTTAAAAAGGTCAGGACTGGACTACTGGCAGTATCTTGACGTAAGATATTATGAAAATTTTGAGGACTTTAAAGATAAAAATCCCGGTGCACGAATCTTTATGGCTACGACAAAGGCAAAAAAGATATATACTGAGGTCAGCTATTCCGAAAATGACTTTATAATGTTCGGAAAGGAAAGTGCAGGAATACCCGAAGAAATACTGCTTGACTATAAGGACACAAGCGTAAGGATTCCTATGTATGATGATTTAAGAAGCCTTAATCTTTCAAATTCGGTTGCAATAATACTGTATGAGGCATTAAGACAAATGAATTTCAAGGGACTGACTACTCAAGGCCAGCTTCACAAATACAGATGGTAATAAAAAAGGACTTCCTATATAATGGAAGCCCTTTTTTTATAGCTTAAACCGGTTATAAGATTTAAATATAGCTGAGGATATGGACTAGCCGTAAAATATAATGTACTATTGTTAGGTAATACTAATATATTTTAAGGAGGTCATAGTCAGTGAATATAATTAAAAGATTTTTTAATAATACTAGAAAGCCGGAAGGTATACTTGGAAGAATAATAGCCGTAAGTATGAATTTGGGCCATTCATCGGTCTCTAAGTGGGGAATAAGGCATATTGAGAATATTCAGGCAGAAAGAATCATTGACCTGGGATGCGGTGGAGGAAAAAATGTAAACAGACTACTTAAAAAATTCCCCTGTGCCAAAGTAGCGGGACTTGACTATTCGGATATATCGGTTAAAAAAACATCTAAACTGAATAAAAAAGAAATACGAAAGGGAAGATGCAGAGTAGTAAAAGCCGGAGTTGATAATATTCCATTTAAATCAGATACATTTGATTTGGCTGCAGCCTTTGAAACGGTCTATTTTTGGCCCGGACCGGTCAAAAGCTTTATGGAAGTAAATAGGATATTGAAAGAAAACGGTGTATTTATGATAGTAAATGAGTCCGACGGCAAAGGAAAATATGATGAAAAATGGAGCAGATACATAGACGGACTGCATATTTACAGCGAAAAACAGCTGGCCGATTATCTAAAAGAGGCCGGATTTAGAGAGGTCATTTCAAGTCACGAAATTGATAAACATAGAATTTGCATCATTGCCAAGAAATAAATAGATCCAAAACAAATAAAACAGGTTAGAAAAACCTGTTTTATTTGTTTCAAAAAAGAAGAGTTTCAATCATTTGAATTCTATGGAATTATTTTGAAGTCGTAATTTCACTTAATGAAAGCATCCTGTAAACCATTGCTCCATACTGATTCATAAAGCCTTGTAAGGATGATGCAGGATAGTGTCTGCATACCGGAAGGTCCTTAGCTGCGTTGATACATTCCGTGATACCGGATATGATATTTTCACTCAAAATACTGTAGAACTGTGGTCCGTATGGACTGTAGAATCTAACCGTATTCTTTAAAAACAGCTTGCTGTTATTGTTGTATATTGAGAATTTTATATACCTGTGAGAGTAGGGTATATCCTCATCGTCTATTATGTAGAAGTTAATCTTGTCATTTTTCTTGCAGAGTTCAAGAACATGCTCGATGTGCTTTTTCCTTTCTTCAATTGACATTCTATAGACAATGTCAGTAAAGTAAAATTCACCGTCTTCAATATATTTTATAAGGTCCGACTTTGTAATAAAGAAGTCAAGGGTCTCTTTATTAAACAATTCTTCCCACGTAACCATAAGTGTTCTGAGCATTTTTTCAGTGGCAGCGTCATATCCCTGTTTATATGCAGCTTCTACTATATTGTCAATTATGTCAGGTGGAAGAAGGTATTCAAATCCTCTGGCAAGGAATATCTGATAGTCATTGAAAGCGTAGAAATTGCTTCTGTAGCCGCTGGATACGAGTTCTTCCGATGTGGTGGACATAATGAGCATATGATGGATTTTAAACAGTCCGTTTATCCTGTTATAGATGACTTCAACCTTTTCAGGGTCATTTATTACAGAAAGCATAGCTATTTTACCGTGCTGGTCCAGTGAACACATAAGAGCTACTTTGTCTTTAACGACTATCATATTTCTGTCTTTAAAGTTGACATTATCATAAAAATCAAAGGATACATAATTGTATCTGCTTATGAAGTAGTATAAAAAGAGATATGTGTCATTGTTAAGATGATGGGGGTTTAAGCCCATTTTTACCTTTATATTTACTTCAGGCACAGTGTCGTTATCTACAGAAAGGGTAGACTGGGCCTTCGGAAGTGAGCAGACATCCAAAGTACATAAAATTTCGACTGAACCCTCTGAACTGGTAATAATGTTTTTAAATTCAGTGTCCATATAGCTGGCAATCTCAGCGGGGTCCAATAAAACCTTGGTCTGATAGTCGCCATTCTTTGATGATTTTTTGTCATAGTATGCCTGTGTACTTTTAAATGAGTCCTTCAAAATAGTGTATAAATAGACCTGGAGCTGGTCCTCTGATACAGCTACATTGAATTCCGAACAGAAATTTTCGAGCTCTCCCTGGGAAATGATTTCATCCGCGAATATCTTGGAAAGACTTTTGTTTATGGGTGAAGCTACTCTTGCGGCGGGAAGCTTTGACTGGTTGCACCACTTGCTTATATATGAGACGTCATAACCAGCAGCATCTGCCACGATTGATAGTTTTACATTGGTAAATTTAATTAGTTTTTTTAAAATGCTCCCGTAACTTTGCATAATAATATCCCCTCAATCCCATTTTTAACTGTTAATATATTTATAACTTAAAAATTGAATTTTGTAAATATGAGTTTTGTACTTTTTTTGAATAAAATGGACGAAATATATATAATGTTGATTTCATTTAACGTCAATTACGGCTGGTATATAATTCAAAACATAGAACGGTTGTTAAATAAATATTAAACGATAATACAGATATATTATTTCAGTCCAGGAGGGATAAAAAGATGAAAAAAGTAAGAGTTCTAACTGCTGAAGAAGCGGCTATGCTTGTTAAAGACGGCAATGTCGTAGCAACAGGCGGATTCGTAGGAAGCGGAAGCCCTGAAAGCCTTACAAGAGCACTTGAAAAGAGATTCCTTGAAACAGGAGAACCCAAAAACCTTGTGCTTTTCCACGCAGCAGGCCAGGGAAACAGAGACGGAAGTTCTTCAGATCATTTTGCACACGAAGGAATGCTTAAAAAGGTTATTGCCGGACATTACAATATGGCACCTAACCTTGGACAGATGATCATTGATAATAAAATCGAGGGATACAACCTTCCCCAAGGTGTTATAAGCCAGATGTTCAGAGACATAGCAGGCCATAAGATTGGAACACTTACTCACGTTGGTCTTAACACTTATGTTGATCCCCGTGTTGAAGGCGGCAAGCTCAACAGCATAACAAAAGAAGACATCGTTGAACTTGTAAATATATGCGGTGAAGAAAGACTGTTATACAAACCCGTACCCATCAACGTAGCTTTCATAAGAGGTACATACGCTGATGAGGCAGGAAACATCTCACTCCAGAAAGAAGTTACTCCCCTTGATGCAACATCAATGGCACAGGCAACAAGAAACAGCGGCGGTCTTGTAATCGTACAGGTAGAAAAAGTTGTTAAAGCCGGATCCCTTGATCCCAAGCTTGTAAAGATTCCCGGAATTTATGTAGACGCAGTTGTAGTTTCCAAGCCTGAGGAACACGAACAGTGCTTCGGATGCGCATATGATCCTACACTTACCGGTGAAGCTACAGCACCCGAGGGAGCTGCAAAAGCAGTTGCGCTCTCAGCTAAGAAGATCATCGGAAGAAGAGCAGCTATGGAATTAAGAGAGAATACAGTAGTAAATCTCGGTATCGGAATTCCTGAGTACATATCAATGGTAGCAAACGAAGAGGGCATCGGAGATTATATGACACTTACTGTTGAGGCAGGACCCGTTGGCGGCGTTCCTCTTGGCGGATCACAGTTTGGAGCAGCAATAAATGCTGACTGCTACCTCGACCAGGGTTATCAGTTCGATTTCTACGATGGCGGTGGAATCGACCTTGCATTCCTCGGACTTGCTCAGGCAGATAAAGACGGTAACGTTAATGTATCAAAATTCGGACCCAGAATTGCAGGCTGCGGCGGGTTCATCAACATAACACAGAATGCTAAGAAAGTATTCTTCTGCGGAACATTTACAGCCGGCGGACTTAAGACAAGCATTAAAGACGGAAAACTTGTTATAGATAACGAAGGTAAAGAAAAGAAACTCATCAATGAAGTTGAGCAGATTACATTCAGCGGCGCTTATGCTAATAAGACAAATCAGCCTGTAATGTACATAACAGAAAGAGCTGTATTCGAGCTTAGAAAAGACGGCGTATATCTTACAGAGGTTGCACCCGGCATCGATGTTAAGACACAGGTTATCGACCTTATGGGATTTGAACCTAAGATTGACGGAGAAGTCAAACTTATGGATGAGAGAATCTTCAAAGATGAATTAATGGGACTTAAAAAATAAAAATTATATAAACATTTAAAGAAGAGAAGGAGAGATTGCTATGGCATTATTAGATTTAAAGGACAGCA
>CABPCX010000175.1 GCA_902406135.1 uncultured Eubacteriales bacterium | reverse complement strand
GACTCAATAGCCTACATCTATATGAATGCTCCAAAAAAATACAATTCCATTGATATAACAATGGCGTCCGAAGTAATTGATGCCCTTGACAGATGTGAGGAAGATGAGGATATAAAGGTAGTTGTTATAACCGGCAGCGGAAAAGCCTTCTGTGCAGGAGGAGATATCGGATTCTTCTATAATCAGCTTGATAAATCAGACGCTTTGTTAAAAGAAGTATTCCAGCTTGCCGGCGCTATGGCTCTTAAAATGAAAAAACTGTCCAAAATCGTCATTGCATCGGTAAACGGCGTTGCGGCAGGAGCGGGATGTAATATTCCTCTGGCTGCTGATTTGTCCATAGCTGCTGATAATGTAAAGTTTACACAGGCTTTTGTAAATATCGGTCTTATACCCGATACGGGCGGAGCATTCTGGCTTCCCAGAATAGTCGGCTCACAGCGTGCTTTTGAAATGATGGCCAGCGGTAGACCCGTAGATGCAAAAGAAGCCTTTGAAGCGGGTATGATAAACGAAATATGCCCTCCTGAGGAACTCGAAAAGAGAACCTTTGAACTGGCTCAGAAATATGCTTCAGGACCTTTGCAGAGCTATAAGTCACTTAAAAAACTTATGTACGAAAGCATGTATAAGGATTTTGAAAGATTTCTTGAAATAGAGTGCCGCCTGCAGACAGCCCTCACTCACACAGCTGACTATAAAGAAGGAATTACATCATTTGTTGAAAAGAGAAAACCCGTATTTACAGGAAAATAATTTTTCACGAATTTGAATGTTTTAATGCGGATAATGCCGCAGACCATATAACATCATCATTATAGGCCGGAGATATCATTATAAATTGACTCCCCTGCCCTATATATAACCGGAGGAAACTGATGAAAAAAATTTTATCATTGATTTTGATATTAATGCTTATGGCTTTATCAACGGGCTGTGCAAAGGAAGAAGATCCTGAATGTCTTTCGGGCACCTGTCCTTTTTATCCCACAGAAACCCTTAAAGTCAACTAAAATAAAATATCGTAAAATAAAAAAGAGGAGTTAACTCCTCTTTTTTATTCCTTAATATATACTGTGAGTGCTGCTATAACCATTGTTATTTTGTCTCCTTCGCCAAATTCATCAACATGGAGACCTTCGCACTGCATTCCGCCGGGAACACATTCAACATCAACTGTTCCTAAAGGAAGTTCAGCCTTGACCTTATCAACATCGATACCATCGGGATTTGTTGAGCCAAGTTTAACATGTATATGCATGCGGTTATCCAGGTCCTCTATGCCGAGGCAGTCTGATATTCCGCATAAACAGCAGTTTGATATGGCATTTCTTACGGCTTTGCAGGCAGCCTTTGTGACATTCTGTCCGTGAAGGTCTGTACCCATAGCAAATTCAACCAAAAATCTTTTCATTGAAATTCAGCTCCTTATGTATATAATTAATATTGCGATTAAAATAATTATATCACAAAAGATATTGATGATAAAAACTTTTGAATAAAAAATTCATATAATTTACGGAGTGATTTATTTATGACAAAAACCAATGCAATGAGACTTCTTGATGCCGCAGGCATTTCTTACTCATCAAAGGAATATGAATACGACGAAAGCGATTTATCGGGCCATCATGCCGCACAGGTGCTTGGAATCCCCGCTGAGCAGGTATTTAAGACATTAGTTACAAAGGGAGATAAAACGGGACCCGTTGTATTCTGCATACCCGTTGATGAAGAACTGGACCTTAAAAAGGCCGCATCCGTATCAAAAAACAAAAAAGTTGATATGATACACGTTAAGGAACTTCTTGGCCTTACAGGATACATAAGGGGCGGATGTTCTCCCATAGGAATGAAGAAAAAGTTCCCCACATATATCGATGAAACAGCAATTCTGTTTGACGAAATTAGTATAAGCGCCGGACAGAGGGGCTGCCAGATAATAATAAACCCTGAGGATTTAGCTTCCTATGTGGAAGCTGAACTGCTTCCCCTTACAAAAGATTAACAATAACAGCCCCTTGTTTTTGTCAGGTTTTAAAGCATTTCTGCCATATTTTTTAATAAAAAAATGTAGAAAGGGCATATGCCTTGTGCTATAATTAAATGAGAGAAAATGAATGTTTTCTCAATGGTTTCTGCCAAAGCAGAAGCAGGAAATAATACTTACTGGGAAGGTAGTCGAATGGTAAAAATAACCGGATCAAAATTCGATATGTATGATGAAAATGATACAAAAGCAGTTACATTTCGCAGCTGTGTTGACAAAATACTTAGCAACGATGAAGTATCAGCTCTTGGAAGTTATAAACATCACCATTTTACAACAAGGCTTCAGCATTCCCTGAACGTTTCTTACTACAGCTATTGTCTTTGCAGAAAGCTTGGCTGGGATTATCGCTCGGCGGCAAGGGCTGGCCTTATGCACGACTTATATTTTTTCGAAAATACAAGCGTTGATGAAAACGGACAAAAACTCCTTAAAAATCATCCCTTCGATGCTTTAAGGAATTCAGAAAGAATATTTGAATTAAACGATATTGAAAAAGATGCCATCGTAAATCATATGTGGCCCTGTGTCTGCATAAACAGACCTCAGTTTAAAGAATCTCTTGCAGTTTCTTTCTCTGATAAGTTCTGTGCGGTAATGGAAGCGACATTCGGCTCATGTACTTATGTGGCAGCAAAAACGGCTGATGCCGTAAGCAGCACGGCAATTAATATTTCCGATGCATACACACAGACAAAGGAAGCTGCACAGCTTTTAGTCAAAGTAGTATGCTGCACAGCTGCAAATGTATTAAGGCTTGCGACCAGTTTCATTATATAATCGGAGAAAAAGGCACTCAATCGAGTGCCTTTTTTCTTTATTATCATATATGCCATAAAAGCCCCATATAATTAAGTAAACAATCTATCGGAAGTGCTAAAATGGAAAGAAAACCTACGCGCAGGCCTGTCAGGACTACCCGCCGATACTATTCAAGGAATAAGCCTCAGGATACACCCGATACCACAAGGCTTGGAAATCAGTTGTCTATTTCCGTGCTGTTATGTGTATTTTTTATAGCAATAGCCTGTATCGGAAGCTCAGGCACCGAAAAACTGCGCTCAAAGGCATCGGAACTTATAGGAAAAAACTCTTTGGAAAATTTCAGTGCCGACGGCAGCATACGCGAAAATATAACCGAATTTGTAAAGTGTATGTTTTTCTATGAAGAAGTACCGGAAGAGGAAATAACAAAGGATATGCAAAGTGAAAATGCCGTCACAGCCGCTCAGCCTGATACCGCCTCCAAAACAAATAAGCCTGCCGAGACCAATAATTCATCATCCGAGAGTGTGCCTCCTGAGTAGGCTGAATACATAACGATTTCAGAGCCTTGGATAGACCCTGTCGATGACGGAGTAATAACATCCTACTGCGGAAGCCGGAGTAATCCAGTGCTTAATGTTGACGAATATCACAACGGTCTTGATATAGCGGCTGACGAAGGCGCAGACGTATATGCCGTCAGAAGCGGCACCGTAACGGATATACACACCTCGGATACCTACGGAAATGTAATGGAGTTTGAAACCGATGACGGATACCGTATAGTTTACTGTCATCTTCAAAAAATATTTGCGGAAGAAGGAGAAAAAATAGTACAGGGGGAAGTTGTGGCCCTTGCCGGCTCAACGGGTCTTGTAACAGGTCCACACCTGCACTACACCGTTTATCTTGGGTCAATGCTTATGGACCCCATACAGTTTACATCCTATAGGGCATAAAAATAAGAGACAGCATATTTTCTGTCTCTTATTTGTTTTCCAATATTAAAAGCTGTCAGGCAGCCTCTCAAGTCATATACAGATTTTTGACTTGTTTTTTTCGTCTTGTCTGTGGTAATCTGCCCTGAAAAATTATTCGATATTTTTATCTTATTCCCTTTGGCAGTAATGCCCACATTACAAGGTAAATTACCAGTAAGGGTAAATGAAGGAAAAACAAAGCAATGGCAAAACCTATTCTTACGAATGAAGGGTCTACACCCGCTGTTTCGGCTATTCCTCCGCATACACCGCCAAGCATCTTGTTTTCTGTTGATAAATGCAGTTTCATTATTTTACACCTCTGCTTTTTCATAGCCAATCAGCTTTTCCAGTATGCTCCAAAGCTCTTCTACGCCGTCCTTTGTCTCTCCGGAAAAGGCAATCAAAGTATCCTCCGGAACCATATTCAATCCTTTTTTAATAACGGAAAGCTGTTTTTGTACCTGTGAACGTTTTATCTTATCTTTTTTTGTGGCAACTACTATTATGTCATAATCATAATGCTTAAGCCAGTTATACATAAGCTTGTCGTTTTCTCCCGGCTCATGACGTATATCAACAAGCATTACTATTCCCTTAAGTGTCTCCCTTTTATTCAGATATTCCTCTATCATTTTGCCCCATTTTTCAATTTCTGTTTTTGGAGCCTTGGCATATCCGTATCCGGGCAGGTCCACAAAGTAAAGTATATTTTCCACATCATAGAAATTTATTGTCCTTGTCTTTCCGGGCTGTGAGCTGGTTCTCGCAAGGGCCTTTCTTCCTATCATGGCATTTATAAGGGTGGATTTTCCCACATTTGATTTGCCAGCAAAGGCAATCTCAGGTTTTTCGTCAGTTGGGTACTGGCTCATTTTTACGCCTACGGCCGCCAGTGAAACATTGTTTGCTTTCATCTTAAAATCCTCCTGCGAAAGCATTTTCAAGCAC
>CABPCX010000174.1 GCA_902406135.1 uncultured Eubacteriales bacterium | reverse complement strand
TAAAATAAATGTAAAATAACGTTTAAAAACAATATTCTACAAAAACTTTAGTTAATAAAGAATTTTTAAAAATATTTTCGAGCATAATGACATATATGTTTAAAAACACAAACATAATTATCTGCGAATATATATAAATATAAGTAGAAATATACAATATACCATTATAATATTGTCCTTAAATATAAAATTTAAGCCATAAAATCTGCTCAAATATTAATAGATGCATAAAAATGCGTTTTTTACAAGAAAATACTTGCAAAGCAGTGAAATAAATAATATACTTACTTCAATACAATTAATGACAGAGGCGCATCATATCATCAGTAGTCGGATATTACAGGATTTTCGCATAATTCTCCGTACGAAAGGGGTAGTTGCCGAAGGCTGCCGAGGCGTAAGGCTGACCTGGGTAAACGGAATAATATCCGTTTAACTGTCGCATTTTCTGCGGAGTGCTGTCTCGGTTTAATATTTACATGTAGACTGACAGCCTCTTTGGTATGAACCACAGGGCTGTTTTTTATTTGAATTTTACAGTAAAGGAGTTTTCATCATGATATGCAGCAATATCGGAATCAACAAAAATGGCCATCTTACATTTGCGGGGCAGGATACCGTTGAACTGGCCAAAAAATACTCTACTCCACTCTACCTTATAGATGAAGAAAAAATTCGCGAGAAGATGAGCATATACGTAAATGCAATATCTGAAAATTTTCCTTCAGGTTCTATGCCTCTTTATGCCAGCAAAGCTCTCTGCTTTAAAAAGATATATACCATAGCTGCTGAAGAACATATGGGTGTAGATGTTGTTTCTGCAGGTGAGCTTTATACCGCCCTTCAGGCAGGCTTCCCCATGGAAAAGGTATTTTTCCACGGAAACAACAAAACCGATGCCGATATTGAATTTGCCATCGAAAACCACATAGGATATTTTGTATGTGATAACCTTGATGAACTCGATGCCATAGACGAAACGGCTGAAAGACATGGTATTATACAGAAAATATTATTGAGACTTACTCCCGGTATAGACCCCCATACCCATGTTAAAATATCTACCGGAAAAGTAGATTCCAAATTCGGCATAGCCATCGAGACAGGTCAGGCTGATGAAGCTATAAAGGCTGCCCTTGATAAGAAAAATGTAAAGCTGTGCGGCTACCACTGCCACATAGGCTCACAGACATTTGATATAAAGCCCTTTGTAGACGGTGCGGAAATAATGCTTAAATATATAGCTCATATAAAAGAAGTCTTTGGTTATGAGGCAGAAATACTTAACCTTGGCGGAGGTATGGGCGTAAAATATATAGAAAGCGACCCCGAAATAGATTATGCAGTAAACATAAAAGGCATAGCCGATATGATGAAGGATAAATGCAAAGAGCTTGGAATAAATTTACCTGTAGTTCTTATGGAGCCCGGAAGAAGTATTGTAGCCGACGCAGGTATGACCCTTTATACCGTTGGCGGAACAAAGGAGATACCCGGATATAAAAACTATGTATCTGTAGACGGCGGAATGACCGATAACCCCAGATACACCCTTTACGAATCTCCTTATACAATAGCCATTGCCAATAAGGCTGATGAGGCTCCTGCCAAGGAATATACCGTCGGAGGAAGATGCTGTGAAAGCGGCGACCTTATCCAGGAAAACGTAAAGCTTCCCAAGGCAGAAAAAGGAGATATACTGGCTGTAATGACTACAGGAGCCTACAACTACTCCATGTCATCACACTATAACAGAATACCTAATCCTCCTGTTGTTATGCTCAACAAGGGAGAAAGTTATGTAGCAGTAAAACGTGAGACCTATGCAGATCTTATGAAAAACGATCTTTAACATTATAAAGGAGAGAATGAAAATGTCAGTAAAAGTATTAAAATTTGGAGGCAGTTCTCTTGCCGATGCAGAACATTTCAAAAAAGTTGCCGATATTGTAAAAAGTGATCCTTCAAGAAGATACGTTGTAGCGTCAGCTCCCGGAAAAAGAAGCGATGATGACGAAAAGGTAACAGACCTTCTCTATAAATGCTATGAGCTTACCAGAGAAGGCGAAGATATCGACAATGTATTTATATGTATAATAAGAAGATATGAAAAGATCATAAAGGATCTTGGTATGACATTTTCCCTTGAGAAAGAGTTTCATAGGATCAAAATGGCTATTCTCCATCACGCCGGAAGAGATTACATAGCCAGCCGAGGCGAATACCTCAATGCAATGGTTCTTGCGGCTTATCTTGGTTTTGATTTTATTGACGCTGAAAAAGGAATCTTCTTTAACGAAGACGGTACATTTGATTCAGAAAAAACAAATTCCGTACTTTCCTCCATACTCAGAAAACATGAGTATGCAGTAATCCCCGGATTCTACGGTTCTATGCCCAACGGCACAATTAAGACATTCACAAGAGGCGGTTCAGACTTCACAGGCTCTGTAGTTGCCCGTGCAGCAGGCGCCGACCTCTATGAAAACTGGACAGACGTTTCAGGATTCCTTATGGCTGACCCCAGAATTGTAAAGGACCCTAAGGTTATCGATGTTATAACATACAAAGAACTTAGAGAGCTTTCATATATGGGTGCAACAGTACTTCACGAGGATGCTATCTTCCCCGTAAGAGTTGCCGGTATCCCCATCAATATCAAAAATACAAACAGACCTAATGATAAGGGTACTATGATAGTTAAGGACAATGCAGTTGTTCCCGGCGGCGGAATAATCACAGGCATTGCAGGCAAAAAAGGCTTTTCAATCATCGTTCTTGAAAAGGATATGATGAATGCCGAAATAGGTTTTGGTAAAAAGGTTCTTGACGTATTGATGAATAACAACGTGCCCTTTGAGCACCTGCCCTCTGGTATAGATGCTATGTCTATCATTGTCAGCACAGAAGACGTAAAGGACAAAAAACTTATTATAGCCGATGAAATAACAAAGGCAGTACATCCCGACTACATTTCCATTGATGACGGCATTGCCCTTGTAGCCGTAGTTGGAAGAAACATGGTTAACGGAGTCGGTACCGCATACAGAGTATTCAAGGCAGCAGCCGAAAACGGCGTCAATATAAGAATGATTGACCAGGGTTCAAGCGAAATGAATATCATTCTCGGTATTAAAGAGGAAGATTATCAGACTGCTCTTCAGGGTATCTATTCTGAGTTTGTAAAATAATTAAACAGCAATATAAAAACGGGAAGTTATAAACTTCCCGTTTTATTATATATTCTGTAATTCTCTGACATACTTAACAAGGGGCACTATCGCCTCTCTGTCTGTAAAATCAATTTCCTTTCCATAGGATTCAATAAAAGCTTTGTTCTTTTCCCATTCATCTTTACTTTTTCTGCTTTTTCCGACAATAACTTTATACATCATAGCCATCATCATTCTATGGACAAAACTTAACTTTGAATAATCTATGCCGCCTCTAAAGCAGTATATCTTTATCAGCCTTTTCATATCATCCGTAAAGACTTTATTAATGTCTGAAATTATATGCTGTATATTTTTGCTGTCCTCCGTATCGGCAAGGCCGCAGGTAAACAAAATAATGCTTTTATCCTTTATATTTTCAAATTCCGATGTAATTAGCTCGATTCCGTTTACCTTTCCCGCATAAAGTCCGCCGCCATAGATTATTATATCGTAATCTTTCAGCTGCTCTTTTTTGCACTTGTCTTTTTCAAGAATATCACACTTTAACTCATCGGCTATCCATTCAGCATATTTTTTTGTGCTTCCGTAGGCAGATTTATAAACAACCAAAGCTTTTTTCATAAGTTCCTCCATTTATAAAAATGGTTTTATATCACTCGTTTTCTTTTAATATTTTACCCAGTATTTCGATATATTTATCAGCTACAGGAGAAAGCGTAATGTCTTTTATTTTTACCCAGCCAAGTCTCATCATATCCATAGCATCTTCTATGGGTATGGATATAAGTCTGTCGTCTCCATATCCGTCAGGAAGTATTCCGCTTCCCGTCGAAACACAATTTGTATTGACCAGTACATTATAGCAGGAAGCCCTGTCGTTTACATATACAACTTTCTTAAACTTCTCAATCTCAGGAATTATGGCTTCCTCTGAGTAATGTATAGATTCATTATTTTTCTTTGTAAACGCCACATAGGGATAGTCAAAAAGCTCGCTTATCTTCACTGTCTTTTTTGAGGAAAGAGGATGATTATGATTAATAAATGCGTGAGGTTTTATTCTCATAAATTCATGAAATTCAAGGTCATTTGCCGCAAGTATCTTATTCATAAACTTTTCCGTCATATCCGACATAAAAATAACACCTATTTCGCTTTTTCTTTCGGATACACTGGAAATGACCTTCTCCATATCAGCCTCAGTATAGCTGAAACTGTACTTTGAAGAATCATCAAATTCCTTTATAAGAAGTACAAACGCCTCTGCGCAGAACGGATATCTCTGAGAAGCCACATTAAGCGATACAAAATCGTCATTTTTCCTGTCCAGATAATATGCCTCAACAATCTTCTGCTGTTCAACTATCGGACGTATATGGGCTATAAATTCTTTTCCGTCATTGGTAAGCTCTATTCCCTTATTACTTCTTTTGAAAATTTTTATTCCAAGCTCCTGTTCCAATTCTCTTATGGAACTGCTTAGACTTGATTGTGATAAAAACAGTTTCTGAGCTGCCTTATTTATTGAACCGCAATTATATATTTCCATAATATAGTTCAACTGCAGAAATGTCATTATTCTC
>CABPCX010000173.1 GCA_902406135.1 uncultured Eubacteriales bacterium | reverse complement strand
GCGAAAGCAGAGTTGAGTATGTATTATAAAAAGAACCGTTCCAGCAATTCTCCTTTAAGCCGCAGTTTTCACAGGCAATACACGCTACCTTATCGGCCATTTCTTCGGTTTCTTTTTCGGCCTTGTCCTTGCCGGAGTTTTTGGAATTAAAGCTTTCATAAAGTGCCGCTATACCCTTTGAGCTGTCATAGAGTTTTTTGGCCACATAGTCCTTCATATCGGCACATCTTTCTTCTATGGTTGTGCCCGGTACAGCCGACGAAACGGCGCCCGCCAGCTTAGGATAGGAAATAAGATACATTATGCAGGCGGCGGCTCCTCCAAGTATTATGGATAAATTCAATATGCTTAAATAATATCCCATTATGCACAGGCCCGACAAAGCGGAAGCTATTGTCATAACCCTTCCCGCCTTTCCCATAAATCCGCTTACTGCCGCACAGGCACATATAACGGCAAATATTTTCAAATCAGCCGTACCGGAAAGGAGCATTGCCAAGGCGGTAAATATACCCGCCGCCGATGCGGTTTCCGCTCCACCGGCCGCCGATGCGCTCATAAATATGTAAAAGCCAAGTATTATGTTTAGCGGCAGAGGTCCGGTATATAAGGCTGCCGCTCCCGCCGCCGAAAAGGCGGCTATGGCGCACAGTCCTGCCATATCTTCCCTTTGGACTTTACCGCTTGTCCCGGCCAGACTGAGTGCCGAAGCGCCTCTGTCAAATATATACACAAGACTGAAAAGCACCAGGCCTTCCAGAGCATATACGGCAGCCGCATAGGCTATATCCTTTTCTATAATGCCCTTTGCCACTCCGGCTATCATAAATATTATAAAAGCCGAAAGGGCTTTTTCCGCCGCCGTTATTCTTGTCTGCGAGCGGTTTTTAATTATGCCGTATATCATACACAAAAGCAGTACGACCGCATAATCCGACGTGAATATATGCCAGTCAGCCAGCATATATCCTGCGGCGGCAAACACAGCCGCCAGATAAAACCTGTGGCCTTCTCCGAGAAAGGCCATAACGCAGGCAATGCCCACCGGGTTAAACGCTTTTGCTATGCTGAAGGCTCCGCATAAAAAGCCTGTCAGCGCCGTAATGCCTTCTAAGGCCGCATATTTTAACGATATTTCACTCACGGCCGCAGCCGTTTTGACTGTTGAACTTTTGTTCATAAGCCTTCCCCCATTTCTTTCCTGTATGAGGGATTATACAAATTTATTACAAATATTTTTGTCTTATTTTGGATATGAAATAACAAAAGTTTCTTCATCAAATGACAATATATGCCCTGTCCTTTCCTCAGTCTGTTGTATTCTCTCCTTTTCTCTATACAAAAAGGCCGTCTCCCTTTTTAGGGAAACGGCCCGTTTTTAAATCTTAATTTATTTTTTCCAAAAGTTCGTCAACGGATTTTTCCATTGCTTCTACCTTTGCCACGGCGGCGTCTGACGATTCAGCCTTTACGCCCATATAGAACTTGATTTTGGGTTCTGTACCTGAGGGACGTACACAAAGCCAAGCTCTGTCCTCAAGGTTATAGTAAAGCACATCTGAAGCAGGGAGAGGGCTTTCGGATTTATTTCCTGTAGCCACGTCTGTGAATACTCCGCTCTTATAGTCCTTTACAGTAAGCACTTTGTTTCCGCCAAAGCCTTCGGGTGTGTTCTCTCTGAGATAAGCCATAATCTTTCCGATTTTTTCGGCTCCGTCTATACCCTTAAGGGTAACCGACTTAACTCCCTCTTTATAGAAACCGTATTTCTTATAAAGTTCCTCAAGGGCGTCATGGAGAGTCATTCCTCTGTTTTTATAATATGCCGCCATTTCGCATACAAGCATAGCCGCTCCTACGGCGTCCTTGTCCCTGGCGTATGTGCCCGAAAGGCAGCCATAGCTTTCCTCAAAGCCGAATACGAATGTATGGCTGTGGTCTTCCTCAAACTGCTTTATCTTTTCGCCTATGAACTTAAATCCGGTAAGTACTTCGATAAGCTCGGCATTATAGCTTTCCGCAATGGCTCTTACCATTTCGGTTGTTACTATAGTCTTTATTACTGCGGCATTTTCGGGAAGAAGTCCCTTTTCTTTTCTGCCGTTTAATACATACTCCGTCAAAAGAGCGCCTGTCATATTTCCTGTAAGAATATCATAATTTCCCTTTTCGTCCCTTATGACTACGCCTATTCTGTCGGCGTCGGGGTCAGTACCCACAACTATTTCCGCATTCTTTTCCTTTGCCAGCTCAATGGCAAGGGTAAATGCCTTGGGGTCTTCGGGGTTGGGATATCCTACCGTTGAGAAGTTTTCATCAGGCTTTTCCTGCTCGGGCACAACGTATACGTTTTTAAATCCCACTTCGCTGAGCACCCTTCTTACGGGTTTGTTTCCCGTACCGTGGAGGGGTGTATATACAATGACCATATCTTCGGCCTTTTTGATTTCTTCAGGTCTTACGGCCTGAGCCTTTATGGCCTTTATAAATCCGTCGTCGATTTCTTTTCCTATTACGTTGAAAAGTCCCTTTTCCTCAGCTTCTTTTCTGTCCATGGTCTTTATGAGTGAAAAGTCGCTGATGGCGTTTACTTCTCCGATTATTCCCTTATCCTTGGGGTAAACTACCTGCGCTCCGTCAGCCCAGTAAACCTTATATCCGTTGTATTCGGGAGGGTTATGGCTGGCTGTAACTACTATTCCCGCAGTGCATCCAAGGGCTCTTACTGCGTATGAAAGCTCCGGTGTGGGGCGGAGTTCATCAAAAACATAAGCCTTTATTCCGTTTGCGTTAAGGACAAGGGCTGACCTTTCCGCAAATTCCGGAGACATATTTCTTGAGTCATAGGCAATGGCAACGCCCATTTTCGCTCCGTCGGGATTGTTTTTAAGTATATAGTTGGCAAGTCCCTGGGTAGCCTTTCCAACGGTATATTTGTTCATACGGTTGGTGCCGGCTCCGATTATGCCCCTGAGTCCGCCTGTTCCGAATTCAAGGTCCTTATAAAACCTTTCCTTTATCTCCTTGTCATCTCCGTCTATCGCCTGAAGCTCTTTTTTTGTTTCCTCGTCAAAGGCATCAGAAGCAAGCCAGAAGCGGTATTTTTCCATATAGTCCATTGTTTTGCCTCCTTATTCTTTAGTAAGCAGTACAGATATAGTTTTTCTTTCTTCATTTACGGATGTATCCACATTATAGTCTATATAACCGTCTTTTTTAAAGGTTATCCTATAATCGCCGTAATTTATCTGGGTAGTAAAGGGTGTTACTCCTATGACAGCGTCGTTGGCATATACCGTAGCTCCCTGAGGAGTTGAATCAACGGTTATGGTAGCTGTCTTGACCTCTATTTTTTCAAGCTCAATATCCACTTCCACAAGGGGTTCGTCTATTTCCACGGTGCCGTTATAGGTCTTATATCCTTCCGCGGAAACGCTTATAGGATATGTTCCGAGACTGAGCACCACGGGAGAATCCTTGCTGACCTGTTTTCCGTCCACAACGATTATACAGTCATCAACATTGACATTCAGTGTAAGCACTCCCGTTTTTTCCTGTACCGATGCCAGGTCAACGGAATATACTTCACCGGCTGTGATGTGAATATCAACCGTAAGTTCCTCAATATTTGAACCCGATATTCCAAGGGAATGGGCTCCGGCGGATACGGCCGCCTGATTTTCCTCAAACTCAACTTCCTCGCCGTCTATGGTTATGACAGGGTTATCTATTTTATCAACATTTTCAAGTTTGATATATCCGTGGTATTTTTCCACGGTTACCGTCCATACCTTATCATCAACACCCTTAAGGGTTACCACATCGGATTTATCCATATCCTCTGCCTTGATAAGTTCTCCGTTATATATGAACAGTGTGTTTTTATCGTATTCATAGGTGGATACACCGTTTGAAACAGTCATCTTATCCGTGTCTATCTCCAGGTCTTTGAAGCCTTTCTTCTCCCATACTTCGTCCGTATAGTCGATGGTTATTATCTCGCCTGTCTCCTCCGAAAGACCTACCTCAATGATGTCTCCCCTGGCTATGGTCGTATAAGCGGCCTTTCTTCCGTCGGCCTTGGTTATGACCACATCTTCTCCTACGGTATAGAAACTTATCTTTCCGTTTGAGGTATTTATTATTTCAAATGTATTGTCGCTTACCGATGCCACAACGCCGAAAAAACTCTCGTCGGCCTTTTCGGTAATTTCTTCGTCTTTTTTATTGTTTTCCATGCTTTTAACAAACAGCATGGCGCCGAAAACAAATACGACCATGGCTATGGCCGCCAGTATATAGAGCCATTTTCTGGGCTTTCTGCCTGGTTTTTCCGTTCTGTTCCCCGAATGTCTCACACTGTTTCTTCCGTTGTTTTGACGGACGGGAGTCTTATGATTTCTTGAAGGTACTTCGGCTGTAGTTCCGAAAGGATCGTCATATTCATCATATTCGTCCTCGTCATAATCGCCGTAATCATCAAAATCGTCGTAGTCGCCGTAATCGCCCTGCTCCTCCATTTCGTTGAGCCTGAGCTTTATATCGTCTATTCTGACGGTTTCTCCCATATTTTTATTTTCATCAAAGTTGTACTCTTTCATAGGACTTCACCTCATATATATCGGGGTAAACGGAAATATACCTTCGGCAAGGTATATTTTTTCCTAGTTACCATTTTATATGCTTACGGTGAAAATAGCAACAAAAATATGTTTCTCCCTATATTGACATAGCAAGGGAAACTTCCTTTTCGCGCTGTTTTATGCAGTTTTCAAACCTCTCC